>JAUYMQ010000298.1 GCA_030698575.1 Deltaproteobacteria bacterium | reverse complement strand
TGTTCAGGCCGCCGCTCTGATCGTTGGGGACGCCGGCGGCGAGGTATCCATGCCCTGGCACAATGCAGAGAGAACCAAGTACGGAGGCCCTTTATTTAATGCCCTCAACATCACCCTGGGCCAGCTCCCCGGATGCTGGGTCACGAAAGACACGCTCGAAAGCACAATGCGCGAAGCGCTGAAAAAGCCCGGCCTTATCTCGCTCCGACGTGCTGCGAAGTAATTACCGCATTTACCCCTGCATTAATTAGTTTTGACCGCCTCCGCTGTTCACGATATTTCAGGGACACTATGAAAAAGAACAGCGCGCAAGCGCAGCCCCCAGCAGCAAGGACCCGGCCGCCCAAAGGATTCGTTTCGATCGAGCAGGTGCTCGAGCTTGTGCCCGTGTCGCGCGTGACGTTGTGGCGAATGGAAAACGAGGGCCGTTTTCCTGCGCGCGTCGAGTGGGCGCAGCGCCGCGTCGTGTTTCGTCGGGCTGAAGTCGATCGATGGCTCGCCGATCCTGCCGCGTTCAGAGGCAAGGCGAGAGTCCCGTCGGCGCCCCAGGCGAGTGCGCCGGCGGCGTGAGCAGCTGAACGAGAGCGCCCGGCTGATCCCCGGGGCGAGTGAAGGGGCCCAACGGAAAGGGGGCTCTGTCGCATCTGCGATAGGCCCCTTTTTCTGTAACCTGAAAATGCGAACGCGCCGGACCCCAGGCTGAGGCGGCGCGATCGCGAAACAACAACGGAACGACGATGCAGCATAAACAACACCTGCGACAGAAGCAAGCCAGTTGCACCGGCAGACTCGCCCCTACGCGGGAGAGACCGTGAGCCGGCCCGCCCGCCCTTCGGATCATCGCCGATATTTTCGCCTGTATGAGTACGAAGTCCACGAGATCCACGACCGCGAGGTCCTGGGCGTCGTGGTCGCGCTCTACGCCGAGTTGAACGCTCGCAAGGCACACCTGGACGGCGGCGCGATCTTGTTGCACCCGACCGCCCGCATGACCATCGCCGGCAAGCGCACCGTCGCGGCCGCCGACCGGCTCTTGCGCCGAGCTCTCGCCGAGCTCGGGCCGAAGTCGGGCCGAAGTCGGGCCGATCTCGGAGTAAGTATCAAGAAACTACCGGGCGGTGAGTGGCGCGTTGGCGTCCGAAATTGGCAACAGAAACAAGGCTACCCGCCGACGCAACGCCAGCCGCACGCCGACGAAACGCCGCCTCCTGGCACTGTTCCTGGCACTACTGATCAAAAAGCAGCCCCGCGCTCACCGCGCGGCCAAGACCCCGGACCCGCAAAGCGGCGCACGGATGGGCGGGCCCGGGCGAAGGGACTCGAGACCGTGAGGCCGATCCCCTCGCAGTGGATCCAGTGCCCGTGCGGCCACGAATTTCAGGACTACCCGGACGGCCGCCGCGAATTTTGCGCCCGTTGTGAGGATCGCAAGGCCCAGGCGGGGGGATCCCCATGACCAGGCGCTCTGGATATTTCGCAGCCGCCGCGTCCCTGTCCACCCGGGCCCGTGCCCCGCGCAAGATCGATCTCGGCTCGGGCCGCACCCTCGAGATCACGGCTTCGCCCGTCTTCGCCCAGGGCTGGTCAGGCGCGATGAAGTTTTCGATCTCGCTCGTGCTTCACCGCGGACTCAACAAGTCGCCCGTGCGGCTCGAGATCCCGGGCCGTGCGTTGCGGGCGCTGATTCGCGAGCTCGAGCAGATCGAAGACGTGATTCGGGGGCGGGCATGACGTTCACGCTACACAAGATCGTGAGCATCTTCCCGCGCATGCCGGCGGACGAGTTCGAGGTCCTGGTGGCCGACATCCGCGCCCACGGCATCCGCCAGCCGATCCTTGTCCACGCGGGGCAGATCCTCGACGGCCGCCACCGCTGGGAGGCGGCGCGCGGTACGTCCAGGACGCGAAGGCGATTCGCGAGCAGGCACCCGATCAGTTCGAGGAGATCAAAGCGGGGCGGCGGACGATCCCCGAGGTGATGCGCGGACTGAGCCGCGCCGAGAAAATCTCCCGGCTGGCGATCAGGACACCCGAGATTGAAAAGTGCGGCGTGCCGCGGGTCCCGCTTCTCCTGGCGGATCCCCCCTGGCAGTACAAGCACCTGATCTCCGATAACCGCCGGATCGAGAATCAGTATCCGACCATGAGCCTTGAGGACATTTGCGCTTACCCCGCTGGCAAGCTGGCAACCGACGATGCTGTGCTCTTTCTCTGGGTGCCGAGCCCGCTCTTGCCCGAGGGGCTCCAGGCCCTCTCGGCATGGGGCTTCAATTACCGGACCTGCATGGTCTGGGTGAAGGACAAGATCGGCATGGGGTGGTGGGCGCGGCAACAGCACGAGCAGCTGTTAATTGGCACGCGCGGGAATCCGCCGACGCCTCCGGAGGCCCGGCGCCCGCCGTCTGTCATCTTCGCCCCGCGCGGCCGGCACAGTGAGAAGCCCGAGCGCGCCTACGAGATCATCGAGGCCATGTATCCCGAGTGGAGGGATCGCCGCGTGGAGCTTTTCGCCCGCCGGCGGCGCGACGGGTGGCATGCGATCGGAAATGAGCTCACGAGCGAAGCGGACGTGGAAGCTACTCGGAGAGAGTCGGGGCACGATGTTAGGCTCGAGCAGGAGGCGACCCCGTGAAAGCAACGCCTTGGGCCTACGCGATCACACAAGCCGCTCGAGCGGCTGAGCACCTGCGCGCCCGCCGCCGCCTGCGCCGCGTCGTTCGCTCGAGCTACATGCAACGGCCCGCGATGCCCGAGCCGCCGCCGGACCGCCAGGCCGAGGCGCGGATGACCCGGGTGATCGAGCGGTCGCGGATGAAAAATCTACTAGGGGGGGTATTCGATTGAAAACGCTCAAGACGGAGTACGCCCACGGACGCCTCGTCGAGCTGCGGGAGACGGCGGCGAGGATCAACTTGATCTTGCGCGACGTGAGCGATCGGTGGCGCGCGGCCTCAGAGCTCTACAAGGAGGCAGTCACCATCCGCGACACCGGCAATCGCTACCCGGACACCGACGGGGGTCGCCCGGTGCGCAGGTTCCCGGACGCGAAGCGGCAGGCGAAAAACGAAGAGACCGCGCGTGATCGCAAACTCGAAATGGATCGCCTTCGCGAAGAGCGGGATCGACTGCAGGAGGAGTGGCACCGCGCGGCCCGGCTCGCCACCGCGGCGGAGGAGTACGTGAAGCTGAACAAGCTGGAGGCCCACGACAAGCCGCCGGCCGAAGAGAGCCCATTCACGCCGGCGCCGGCCCGTGATCGTGATTTCGTGCCGGTCGTCAGCCCAGGAGGGGGGAGGACACGACTATGACCAGAGAAGAGAGCCAGCGATACGACCAAGCAGTACGCGAGGAGGCGGCGGTGCTCGGCGAGATCGATGCCGGGCCAGGTGGGCGCGAGGGGGTAACTCGTGAGCAGAGCGCTCGCTATCATGCAGCGCGCCGCGAGCAGACCGCCGTCTTGTTCGAGGCCACGGGTCGGGGACGTGCGGCCCGTGTCGTGCCGGCGGTCGAGCTACAGGGGCCCAGCATGGAGCAGCTGCGCGCCGAGTTCGAGCGCGACGTTCAGGCGCTCAAGGCACGCCGGGCGGCCGAGCTACAGGGGCACATCGACAACATGGCGGCCGAGATGCGGCGCGCCCAGGGGGAGGCCACCGGATGGGTCATAGTCGAAAGGTGAAGGCACGCAACGGGAGCGACGGCGCGAGGGCTCGGACCGAGCGGCTGCGCGAGAAGATCGGAGAGCTGACGGTCGAGCGCCAGGCCATCGAGGCCGCGCCCGTGGACCAGGAGACCGCCGTGGCCGCACTTCGCCGGCGCGTGGACGCCCTGGCCGCGCAGTACGAGCCGCGCGTCCGCAACTTCATGGGCAGCGGCGTGCCCGACTGGCCGCTCTTCGATGCTAGGGATTTGGAAAGGTTCATCGCGTGGCTCTGCGGCAAGCAGCTCAAGGAGGCGCTTCAAGACGCGCTGGCCAAGTGCTACGAAGCCGCCCCCCTCGCCCTCTCGCCGGCGGACAAGGTAGCGCAGCTCGCCGAGCTGGACGCCAAGCTGCTCGAGCTGGAGGTCGAGGAAGAGCAGCTCGTGCGCCAGCTCGAGCACGAGGGCATCGACATCGGGCGCAGGCCGGACGCGGATCTCGAAGTCGTGCTCGACGTGATGTAAATAGCTGATATTGCTAGGCTTTATAGCGGCGGGGCCTCCCTGGCCTTTAAGCAGAGGGGGTCAGCGCGCGACGTTTTGGGTGATCACACTCTGGCCGTCTCAAAAACGTGTAACACTTTTGAGGTAAGAGATGCCGCGTGAACCGAAGACCGAAAGCAAAGCCGCCTTCGCCCGCCGCTCCGGTTTTTCACGAGGCCATCTCTACCGCCTGATCGCTCAAGGCATGCCCGTTGACGCAGACGGGAAGATCATAATCAAGCCGGCGCTGCGTTGGATCGCGGAGCAGCCCTGGCTCTGTCCTGGCGGCGGCCCGTGGCCTGGCCGCGCGGTAATGCGCGCCCAAGGGATCGATGACTGGTAAATCGGCACAGAAGGGCTGAAAACGATTTCCCCGGGCCGATCACCCGGGGAGGCGGGCGAGGGGCTCTCTCCGGAGGGAGAGTCCAACGTGCAAGCGGGGGATTTTCTCTAGCTCTCGCCCGCCGCTTTTTGAGAAGGGGAGGTCATGGCCGACGGTCTCAAAATTACGGTCGAGTTCAAGACCGAGCCCGTCACGCGCTTCCTCGAGCGTGTGATTCGAGACCAGATCCCCTTCGCCTCGGCGCTCGCCCTTACGCGGACGGCGCAGGATGCACGCGACAGCGTGATCGCGGGCCTGGACTCGAAATTCATCCTGCGGAACAACTGGGTCAAGGGCGGCATCCGCGCCC
>JAUYMQ010000188.1 GCA_030698575.1 Deltaproteobacteria bacterium | reverse complement strand
TGAGGGGTCGGGTCAGTATGGATCGCATGCGCAGACACTGCTCCGGCCGGCCGGATGGGATTCTCCGGCTCGACCATGCCACCCCGGCGCGCGGATGTCAACGCGCCGGCCGCGCCGCCCCGCTCCGGCCCGATTGTGAGGTTCCCCCCTCGCCCCTATAATCCCCGCACCATGACCACCCCTGCTTCGAAGAACTACACGCGCCGGTGGCTCGCAGGCATCGCCGCGTCTCACGTGCTGCTGCTCGCACTGCTCATCGGCGGCTCGCTCGGGCAGCTCTCCTTCGAGATGAGCTTTCAGCCCGGCCGCCCCACCACGATTCAAATCTTTGTCGAAGGCGTGCGCGGCGCGCTCGCGGGGCGGGGGCTCTACGACGCCCGGGCGCTTCCGCCCGCTTTCGGTCCCTACGACGCCATGGCGTCGCGCGCCACACCCCTGGAGATAGCGCTGCTCGGCGCGCCCTTCGCCCCGCTGCCGGACGGCGGCCGCTTCCCCGCCTGGCTGCTCGTGAACGAGCTGGCGCTGCTTCTCGCCGCGCGGCTCATCTGGCGCCGCGTCGCGCACCGCGGGGCGGCGCTTGCCTTTCTGTCCGCCTGGGCGCTCGGCACGCCCTACCTCGTTTCGCTCGGGGTCGAGTCACCCCAGTCGCTTGCGGCGCTCGGGCTGCTGTCGGCCGCATGTCTCGAGGGGCGCGGCGGCGCGGCCGCCTACGCGGCGCTCATCGCGCTGCGCCCCTTCTTCCTGGGGCTTCTCTTCCAGCTGATTCGCCTCCGGCGATGGCCCTACATGCTCGGCGCGGCGGCCGCGATCGCCGCGAGCGCCCTCCTGCTCGCACTGCACCCTGACGACGTCATGAGCTACCTCACGCGGCATCCCTACGGAGAATCCTATCCGGGAAACCTGGGGCTCCAGGCCTTTCTCTTCTCGGCACTCAGGAACCTGGTCCCGGATCGGCCGCTCTCGATACCGATCGCCGGGCGGGTGATCTACGATCTGAACATTCTGACGCTCATCCTCATGCGCCTCGCCGTCTTCGCCCTGGTGGGACTGGCCGCCCTTCTCTCCTGGCGGGCGCGCCGGAGCGATCAGATCGGGGCCGTCGTGGCCCTCTGGGCCTGCACGTGGGTTGCGACGGGCGTGGACGTCGGGGAGGCCGATTTTCTGCTGGTGATCGCCGGCGCGGCGGCGCTTGCGGCGCGAGGCGCGGGCGGGTGGGTCCTGCCGGCGGCTGCGTTGTGGCTCGCCCTGCCGACGCCCTACGCGCTGCTGCCGACCGGCGGCATCGAGAGCTGGAGCCCCGAGTTCGGCTGGACGGCGGCCCAGGCGCTCGCGCTGCACGGCTTCAAGCTGGTTCCGGCCGCGGCCATCTACGTGCTGGCCGCGAAGCGGTGCTACCGCGCGTAGCCCAGCTCCTTCGCGTAGGTATGGCGCGCCTGAGCGAGCGCCCACATGGCGCACATCGTGGTGTGCTGCGAGGAAGGCTGCCCCTCGTTCGGGCTCCAGCCGCCGTCGGGGTTCTGGGTGGCCACGAGGTGATCCAGCCATTCAGGGCGGACAAGCTCGGGGTGCCCCGATTCCAGAATGATCCCGATCCGCTGCCCCGTGATGTCCTGCATCGCGTACCGGGCCCCGCCCTCGGGCAGGCGTCGGCGCGTGCCCTCGTATCCCCCTAAATTGCCGAGTCCCGTGTAGTGCTCCCAGGCGGTCCGATTGGCGACCTCGCGTATCCGCCGGTCGACCAGATCCGGCTCGGCGCAGACTCCCGTCGCGGGCTCGGTCTGCTTGAACCAGACGAAGGCCATGAGCATATGTGTGAGCGCGTAGCTCTTCCGGTTCAGCCGGTTCCCCGCGTGCTCGAAGAGGTAGCGGGTGGCAAGCAGCCGATCGCGCGTGGCGTCCCCCAGTGTGTATCGCTCGCAGTTCACCGCCCAGCGCGCCGAATCTTCGTGGATGCCGAGCGCCACCTGCGCGCCGATGCCGAAGCTGTACCGCTTCACCTCGGGCGGGAGGAGCCGCTCGAAGACCTCGTAGCGCGCGTCCACACGGGCGCATGCGTTCATGGCCCGGAGGAGCATCCGCTTCAAGGGCTCGTCTCCCGATAGAGACGCGGCGCGCCAGAGGAACCACATGTACTTGGCGTCGCTACGATCGAGCGGTTCGTCATCGCAGACGAAAGTGTCGCCCGCGGCCAGATACCAGTCGCCGGCCCGGCGCAGCGCCCGGTCCACCGCTGCGGCGCGAGCCTCTTCGGGGCCCTTCCGCGGCGCCAGATCGCCCAGCTCGTCCGCCAGCGCCTCTGCGATGAGCGCGTGCCCTGCGGCGGCGGGGTGCACCGGATCGGCGATCGGATGGATGAAGAATTCGTTTCCCGCCCGCCGGAGAATCTCGGCCGCGTCGATGAGCGGCACGCGGCGTCCATCGGCCACTGACCGCACCCGATCGTTGTAAGCCGCGTGGAGGAGCGGCAGCGAATCCTCCCGCTTGATCAGATTCTTCCGCCAGGCCGCCGCATCGCCCGCCCCCGTGCGATCGATTCCCTCCGGCGCCGTGATCAGGATCACCCGCACGCGATGCTTCTTGCTCCAGGTCACGATCTCTTCGAGATTCTCCCGGTACTGATCGGTCGGCACCCGGTAGCTCTCCGCCCGGTGGATCAGGCCCCCGAGGCCCAGCGGAACCATCATGGCCTCCTTCGCCCTTGGGGGGCGGCTGACCCCCAGTACCCGCTTCATGGCGTGGTACACGCGGCTCTGCGAGGCGATGATATTCACCCGCAGCAGGATGGGGTTCTCCACCATGGCCCGATCGCTCAGAAATCCCCCGAGCCAGTGATCATTCCAGCCGTAGTAGATCGTGATCGCGTCGGGACGAAGACGCTCCAGCTCGGGGAGGAGAAGCGTTCCCTGGAAGCTCGTGTACCCGGGGACGCCCGCGTTGACGACCTCGGCGTCGAGGCCACGCTCGCGCAGCAGCCGCTCGAGAACACGGGAGTAGGTTTGCGATTCGTCCGGGATGTTTACGCCGAAGGTGCAGGAGTCACCGAGCGTCACGATCCGGACACGCCCCTCCCTCGGGGGGAGCAGATCCGGGCCGCGGTAGCCGTCCGGGTTGATGTGGATGCCCTCGGGATAGTCGCCGGGCTCCAGCACGAACCCGAGGCGGGCATCGCGACGGAAGTACCCGGTGTCGGGAGGCTCGAAGCCCGCCAGCGCGAGCGCACCTTCCACGAGCGCGAGGCACAGGAGGAGTGAAACGAGCGAAAGGGCGAGGTTGCGTGCGTTCAATCGAAGGGGTTCTTGATGCGGATGGTCTCCTCGCGGCCCGGGCCGACGCTGACCATGAGGATGCCTGTCTCGCTAAGTTCGGAGATGCGATCAAGATACCGGCGCGCGGCGGCTGGCAGTTCGCTCATCTTGCGGGCTTTCCGGACGTCCTCGCTCCAACCTTCCATCTCCTCGTAAACCGGATCGCAGGCCGCGAGCTCCCGCGGCGTGGAGGGAAACTCCTTGACGATATCCCCGTCGCGCCTGTAGGCCGTGGCGATCTTCACCGGATTGATCCCGGAGAGCACGTCGAGTTTGTTCACCACGAACCCCTGGATCCCGGACACGCGCACCGCGTAGCGGAGCGCCACGGCGTCGACCCAGCCGCAGCGGCGCGCCCGTCCGGTGGTGGAGCCGAACTCCTTGCCTCGCTCCTGGAGCCGCTTCCCGACCACATCGTCGAGCTCCGTCGGGAAGGGCCCGCTGCCCACCCGGGTGGCGTACGCCTTGGTGATCCCCACCACCGAATCGATGCGCGTCGGCCCGACGCCCGCGCCGGTGCAGGCGCCCCCGGCCACGGTGTTCGAGGAGGTCACAAAGGGATAGGTGCCGTGATCGAGATCGAGGAGCACGCCCTGCGCCCCCTCGAAGAGGATGGAGTGATCGGCCTTCGACTCCCGGGCGATAAGCTCGGATACGTCATCGGCGAAGGGGCGCAGCCTCTCACCGAAGGCGGCATGGCGCGCCGCTATCTCGTCGCTCTTCATTTCCTCCTGGCCATAGAGCTTCGAGAGCAGGATGTTCTTCTCGGGAAGTGCCCGATCGATCTTCTCCCGGAGCGTTTTCGCCTCGAAGAGATCGTTCAGCCGGATGCCGCTGCGGCCCATCTTGTCCTCGTAACAAGGGCCGATGCCCCGTCCCGTGGTGCCGATCTTTCCCTTTCCGCGGGCCTGCTCGCGGGCGAGATCCAGCGCGCGGTGATAGGGCATGATGACGTGGGCGTTGGAGGAAATTCGCAGCGCGCCGGGATCCTTCAGGAATCCGCGGGCGCGAAGGGCATCGATCTCCGACAGGAGGACTTCCGGATCGATCACCACGCCAGGCCCGATGGCGCACAGCTTGTCGGGATGAAGGACACCGCTCGGAATGTGATGGAGGATGGTCTTCTCACCGCCGACGACGAGCGTGTGGCCGGCGTTGTTCCCCCCCTGAAAGCGAACGATGACGCGGGCGTTCACCGACAGGATGTCGACGACCTTGCCCTTGCCCACATCGCCCCACTGGGCCCCGACAACTACGACGATCCAGGCCCTGGCGGTCCTTTCAGAGCTCGATCTGCTAGACCCAGAGGAGGTTGGGAAGGGTCTCGAA
>JAUYMQ010000159.1 GCA_030698575.1 Deltaproteobacteria bacterium | reverse complement strand
GAGGGGGCCGGAGAGTCCGGCGGGAAGACTTCGTGAGGGTGCCGTCGCTTACGCTCGGAGCGCTGCATGAGGGAAGCGGCCGGACGTCCTTCCGTCTCTGGGCGCCCTCGGCGGAGCGCGTCGAGGTCGTCTTCGAGCATCCCGAACCCCGGGCGGTCGCGCTGGCGGCCGCCGCGCATGGCTATCACCAGGGCGTAATCGAAGAAGCCCCGCCCGGCAGCCGCTACCGCTACCGCCTCGACGGCGATCGCGAGCGCCCCGACCCGGCCTCGCGCCTGCAGCCCGAAGGCGTGCACGGCCCCTCCGGGGTCGACGACCGCGCCTTCGCCTGGACCGACGTCGCCTGGGGCGGCCTTCCGCTCGCGGACTATCTCCTCTACGAGCTTCACGTCGGCGTCTTCACGCCCCAGGGGACCTTCGACGCCGTTATCCCGCGCCTCGATGCCCTGCGCGATCTGGGCGTTACCGCCATCGAGCTGATGCCGGTCGCGCAGTTTCCGGGCGCGCGCAACTGGGGCTACGACGGAGTCTTCCCCTTCGCCGCCCAGAACAGTTACGGCGGCCCGGCGGGGCTCCGGCGACTCGTCGACGCATGTCACGCCCGCGGCATGGCCGTGGTGCTCGACGTCGTCTACAACCACCTCGGCCCCGATGGGAACTATCTCGGTGAGTACGGCCCGTACTTCACCGATCGCTACGAGACCCCCTGGGGACGGGCGCTGAACTTCGACGGGCCGTTGAGCGACGAGGTCCGCCGCTATTTCATCGAGAACGCGCTCTACTGGGCCGGCGACTGCCACATCGACGCCCTGCGCCTCGACGCCATCCACGGCATTTGTGATTTCAGCGCCGAGCCGTTCCTGCGGGAGCTGGGCGACGCCGTGCACGACTACGGGAAGGCGTGCGGGCGCGAAGTCCTGCTCATCGCCGAGAGCGATCTGAACGACAGCCGCGTCATCCGCCCCCGCGAGGCGGGCGGCCTCGGGCTCGACGCGCAGTGGAGCGACGACTTCCATCACGCGCTTCACGCGCTGCTCACCGGCGAGACGGCGGGCTACTACGAGGACTTCGGCGAGACGGCGCACCTTGAGCGGGCGCTCCGTGAGCGCTTCGTCTACAACGGCCGGCACTCGATCTACCGGAAGCGCCGCCACGGAAACCCGGCGCGTGATCTGCCGCCGCGGCAGTTCGTCGTCTTCGCGCAGAATCACGATCAGATCGGCAACCGCATGCACGGCGATCGGCTGGGCACGCTCGTCTCCTTCGAGGGGCTGAAGCTGGCCGCCGCCACGGTGCTGCTCTCGCCTTACGTTCCGCTGCTGTTCATGGGGGAGGAGTACGGCGACCCGGCGCCCTTCCTCTATTTCGTGAGCCACGGCGATCCGGCGCTGGTCGAGGCCGTGCGGGCCGGCAGGCGCGCGGAGTTCGCCGCCTTCGCCTGGGCGGGCGAGGCGCCCGATCCCCAGGCCGAGTCCACCTTTGAACGATCGCGGCCCGATCCCGCGCTTCGCGGGAAGGAGCCGCACAAGACGCTGCTCGCTTTCTACAAGCGGCTGATTGAGCTTCGCCGCGCGCTTCCCGCGCTCGCGCCGGGCGCCGAGGGCGCGCTCGAGGCGCGCGCGCGAGATCCCGAACGTCTCCTCACGATGCGTCGCTGGGGCGGGGGCGACGCCGTGACGGCGTTCTTCCACTTCGGCCGCGCCGCGGCCTCGCTTCCGCTCGAAGTTCCGGAAGGGCGCTGGCGCAAGATCCTCGACAGCGCCGACCCCGCCTGGCGCGGCGGCGGGAGTGCCCTGCCCGAAACGCTTGCGGGAGCGCCGCCGGGCGGGTCCGGTTGCAAGGTGGATTTCCCGCCGCTCTCCTGCGCGCTGTACCGCCGGGAGGGGGGCGCGCCGGCTTGAGGCTCGACGCGTGATGCCAGTCCGCACCCCAGTCGCCACCTACCGCTTCCAGTTCAACGGCGAGTTTCCGCTCGATGCGGCGCTGCGCCTCGTGCCCTACCTCGAATCGCTCGGAATCACCGATCTCTACGCCTCGCCGCTCTTCCAGGCGCGCGCCGGAAGCACGCACGGCTACGATGCGACCGACTACGGACGCCTGAACCCCCTGCTGGGCGCGCCGGAGGATCTCGCGCGCCTCGCCGGCGCGCTGCGCGCGCGCGGCATGGGGCTCCTGCTCGATCTCGTTCCGAATCACATGGGCATCGCCGATCCGTCGAACGCCTGGTGGGAGGACGTGCTGACGAACGGCGAGGGCTCACGGTACGCGCGCTACTTCGACATCGACTGGCGCCCGCCCGACGAGGCCCTTCGAGGGAAGGTCCTGCTCCCGGTGCTCGGCGCGCCTCTCGCCGAGGTCCTGGCGCGGGGTGAACTCAAGCCTGCGCTCGAGGGTGACCGGCCCGTCATCCGCTACTTCGATCGCCCCTTTCCGGTCTCGCCGGAGAGCACCGATGCGCTGCGCGAACTGATCGCGGACGGGCGCGCCGGCGGCAAGGAGCTGGAGTCGATCCTGTCGGCGCAGCACTACGTGCTGGCCTACTGGCGCGACGGCCTGCGACGCATCAACTACCGCCGCTTCTTCGACATCTCGCATCTCGCCGGCCTGCGGGTCGAGGATCCGGAGGTCTTCGCCGCCGTACACGCGGAAGTCTTTCGCTGGGTGGGGGAGGGCTGGGTTACCGGCGTCCGGATCGATCATCCCGACGGGCTGGCCGACCCGACGGGCTACTTCCGAGATTTGCAGGCGGGCTGCGCGCGGGCGGCGGGGAGCGCGTTGCCCGGGGGCGGCGACGCGCGCGCCCTCTACGTCGTAGCCGAGAAGATTCTCGCCGGCGAAGAGCGGTTGCGCGACGACTGGGCGGTGCACGGAACGACCGGCTACGAGTTCCTGAACGATCTGAACGGCCTCTTCGTCGATCCGCAGGGCGCCCGCGCCATCCGGATCTCCTACAGCCGGATCACCGGAAGCGACGTGCCGTTCGATGATTTCGCCCGCGCGTGCAAGCGCGAGGTCCTGGAGTCGCGCTTTCCGGCCGAACTGGCGGGGCTGGTGCGCCGCCTGGCTGCGCTGCCACGGCCCGGACGTGACAGCGGCGCCCCTTCGGAGCCCGATCTGCGGGCTGCGCTCATCGCCGTCATCGCCTGCTTTCCCGTCTACCGGACCTACCTGCGCCGGGGCGACGCCGGGTTCGCAGCGCCCGAGCAGGGCTACGTGCGGGAAGCCTTTGCCGCCGCGCGCGCACGCCATGCCGAAGTTTCCGCGGCGGCCTTCGACTTCGTCGCCCGCGCGATCGATCCCGCGGCGCCGCCCGACAGTTCGTCGGACGAGGGCGCCGCGCGCCTCGACTTCGTCGTCCGCTTCCAGCAGCTCACCGCGCCCATCATGGCCAAGGGCGTGGAGGATACGTTGTTCTACCGGCACGTGGCGCTCCTCTCGCTGAACGAAGTCGGGGGCGAACCCGCGCACGCGGGCGTCTCACCCGGGGCGTTCCACGCGCGCAACGCACATCGCCGGGCGCGCTGGCCCGACGGGCTGCTCGCGACCTCCACGCACGACACCAAGCGCGGCGAAGACACGCGCGCGCGCGTCGACGTGCTCACCGAGATGCCCGAGACCTGGGAGGCGGCGGTGGGGCGCTGGCGGGAGCTGAACCGGGGTTTCAGAAGGGCAGTTGACGGCGGGCTCGCGCCGGACGCGAACGAGGAGTACTTGCTCTACCAGACCATCGTGGGCGCCTGGCCCCTCACGCCGCCGGATGGGGCCGCGCGGGAGCGGTTCGCCGGCCGCATTCGGGAGTTCATGCGAAAGGCGCTTCGTGAGGCGAAGGTCCACACGCGCTGGATCGACGCGCGCGAGGACTACGAGGCCGCGGTCGACGGCTTTGTCCAGGACATTCTTGGCGGCGCCGGCGCCGGCCCGTTCATCGACGATCTGGAGCGCTTCCACGATCGCATTGCCTGGCCGGGGGCGCTGAACTCCCTCTCGCAGCTCGTTCTCAAGATTGCCTCGCCCGGCGTTCCCGATTTTTATCAGGGGACCGAGTTCTGGGACTTCCGGCTGGTCGATCCGGATAACCGTCGCCCCGTGGATTACGCGGCGCGCCGGGCGGCGGTGGAAGCGCTGGAAGGGGAAGCCGATCGCGGCGCGCTGGCGGCCCGGCTGCTTCACACCTGGCGCGACGGGCGGATCAAGCTTCACGTCATGCGCGCGGCACTCGCCCACCGGCGGGCGAACGCAGCACTTTACGCCCGCGGCGACTACCTGCCGCTCACGGCGCGCGGCGCGCAGGCAGGAAGCGTGTGCGGCTTCGCTCGCGCGCGTGAAGGCGCGTGGTGCGTGGCGGCCGCGGGGCGGATGTTCACGCGCGTGGCAGAAGCGGGTGGCCGGGCTTCTGGCGAAGTCACCGGACGGGTGACGGGCGAAGCCTGGGGAGACGCGCGCATCGATCTTCCCGAAACGGCGCCGTGCCACTGGATCGATCAGTTGACGGGCGCCGCGATCGAGACCGACAGTGCGAACGGCGCGCCCACCCTGCCGCTGCGAGACGTCTTCCGCACGCTCCCCGTCGCGCTTCTCGCGCCGCGCTAGCCGTTCGGATGCGCACCGTCGCATGTCATTGCGAGGAGCGAAGCGACGAAGCAATCTCCCGGCAAGCGCGAAGGGGATTGCTTCGTCGGGCGTTCCAAGAGTTTTCTCGGCCCGCGCGTCGCGCGGGTCCTCGGGCGGCCCTCCTCGCAATGACATGCGTAGCGCCGCGGCCTGCTTGATCATTCCCTGCTTGTGACACTATTCTGTAGCAGTGGGTTCCGCTTGTCCCATGGAGGTGCCACATGAATGGCGTGTTCGATCTGGAGGCGTGGCGCGAGATTCTCGTTTCCTCGTTCACGGAGATGGGCCGGACGCTGGCCGGCTTCGCGCCGAACGTCGTCGGCGCCATCGCGATTCTCGCCGTTGGATGGGGGGTTTCGAAGGTCCTCGAGATCGTTTCACGGAGGCTGCTCGATCGCATGGGGCTGAACCGCACGGTGGAGCGGCTGGGCATCGCCGAGACGCTTCGCGGGGCTGGCGTGGGACGGAAACTCTCGGATCTCATCGCGCTGGTACTGTTCTGGTTCCTGATGCTCATCTTCGTGCTCTCGGCGTTCGAGACGCTTCATCTCACGGCCGTGACGGGAACCATCGACCGCCTCATCGCCTACCTCCCCAAACTCGTCGCGACGGCGCTCATCGTCATCATCGGGCTGCTCTTCGCCCGCTTCGTGGGAAACGTGACGAGCTCGGCCGCCGCCGCCGCGCAGTTCGCCTTTCCGCGTCAGCTCGGGTCGGCGGCGCGCGTCATCTCGATCTTCATCGTGGGCATCCTGGGCGCCGAACAGCTTGGGATCGACACGCAGATACTCGTCACCGGAGTGACGGCGCTCCTTGCGGCCTTCGGCCTCGGCGTCTCGCTGGCCTTCGCGCTCGGTTCGCGCGAGGTCGTGCGCGCCATCCTGGCGGGCCACTACCTGCGGCAGTCGCTGGCGGAAGGGGAGCGGTACGAGGTGGAGGGGCGCGGCGGCGTGCTCGAG
>JAUYMQ010000155.1 GCA_030698575.1 Deltaproteobacteria bacterium | reverse complement strand
CACAGCGGGCGATGGCTTCGGGCGGTCCCTCGGCGACGATTCGGCCTCCCTCGTCGCCCCCCTCCGGGCCGAGGTCGATGACGAGATCGGCGGTCCGGATAACATCCAGATTGTGCTCGATGACCAGGACTGTGTTTCCGGCCCGCACCAGCCGGTCGAGCACGGCAAGCAGCTTCCTCACATCGTCCATGTGCAGACCGGTGGTCGGTTCGTCCAGCACGTAAAGGAAATCGCGGCGGCCGGCCTGGGACAGCTCGGCGGCGATCTTGAGCCGCTGGGCCTCCCCTCCGGAAAGCGTGTTCGCGGATTGCCCCAACCGGAGGTAACCGAGCCCCACTTCAACAAGCAGCCTGAGAACACGCCTGAGCCTGGGGTGATCGGCGAAGTGGTTCAGCGCCTGCCTCGCCGTGAGCTGGAGGGTTTCGTGAATGTTGAGCCTCTTGTGAAGGATCGCGAGAGTCTCCTCGCGGTACCGGCGGCCCCGGCAGGCTTCACAGCGAACGTAGATGTCTTCAAGGAAGTGCATGTCGATGCGGACGAAGCCCTCGCCCGTGCAGGTCTCACAACGGCCCCCGGGAACGTTGAAGCTGAAGTTTCCAGATCCGATTCGGCGCGAACGGGCAAGGGGCTCGGCAGCGAAGAGCTTCCTGATCTCATCGAAGGCTTTCAGATAGGTGATGGGGTTGGATCGCGGTGTGCGGCCGATCGGAGCCTGGTCGAGCATCGCGACGCCCTTCAGGTGCTCCGCGCCCTCGAGCGTGTCGTGCGCGCCGACTTCGGCAACAGGCATCTGAAAATGGCGCGAAAGCGCGCCCACGAGCGTCCTGTGGACGAGCGTGCTCTTCCCCGATCCCGAGACGCCGGTCACGCAGACGAAGCGGTTGAGCGGGATGCGAACCGTCAGATCCTTCAGATTGTGCTCGCGGGCGCCCGTCAGCACGAGCATCTTCCCGTTGCCTGGACGCCGCGCCTCGCTCGACGCAACCTGCAATTCCCCCCGGAGGTATCGCGCGGTGAGCGTGGGCGAGGCCTCGAAACTCTCCCGGGCGCCCTGCCACACCACGGCTCCGCCCCGTTCGCCGGCTTGCGGCCCCATCTCGATCACGTGATCGGACGACCGGATCACCTCCCGATCGTGCTCGACGACGACAACGGTGTTTCCGTTGTCGCGCAGTTTGAAGAGAATCTCGATCAGCATCCGGGCGTCACGGGCGTGCAAACCCACGCTCGGCTCGTCGAGCACGTAGAGCGTGCCGGCCAGCTGCGATCCGAGCTGACCCGCAAGCTGGATTCTTTGCGCCTCGCCGCCCGAAAGCGTCCGGGTCAGCCGGTCGAGCGTGAGATAGCTGAGCCCCACCTTCTCCAGGAACTCGAGTCTGGCGCGGACCTGCTTCAAAACCTCGTGCGCGATGTCGGCTTCCTGCGCATCGAGGGCGAGATCCGCGAAGAAGCGGCGCGATTCGTTGACCGGCATCCTGCAGGCGGCCGCGATATCCAGGCCGCCGAGCCTTACAGCGTAAGCCTCGGCCCGGAGCCTCCGGCCGCCGCAGTCCGTGCAGGGGCTCTGTGATTTGTAGCGCGAGAGAAACACCCGCACGTGAAGCTTGTATCGCTTGGCCTCGAGCCGCTCGAACAGCCCGAGCGCACCGCCGAATCCCCCGCGCTTCACCTGCCCCGACCGGGTGCGCTCGCCGCGCATGACCCACTCCCGCTCCCGCTTCGTGAGCGACCGCCAGGGCAGGTCGACCTTCACCTTCGCCCCTTTCGCCGCGGCCAGCATGCGGCGCTGCCAGTGCGCGAGGCTCGGTTTCGTGAACGGATCGATGGCCCCCTGCGCAAGCGAGCGTCCGCTGTCGGGGACGATGAGCAGTTCGTCGTAGTCGAGCGTGTTGCCGAACCCCCGGCAGGTCGGACATGCGCCATGGGGGCTGTTGAACGAAAAGAGCTTCGGGGTCGGGGCCTCGAAGGCGCGGTGGCAGCCCGTGCAGCGAAGATCGTTCACGAACCGGAGGGTGGGACCGTCCACCAGGCGGACTTCCGCGACCCCGTTCCCCTCGGCAAAGGCCGTCTCGAGCGCCTCGGCGAGCCTCCCGCGGCTCTCCTCCGAGATCGCGAGGCGATCGACCACCACCGCCCCGTCCCGCGCTCTCGCGAGCTTGCGCCACAACGCCTCCGCGTCCTCAGCGCTGTCGGGAAGGCGGAGCATCTTGCCGCCCGCCAGGAAGCGGGTGAATCCGCGGGCGGGAAGTTCCTTCAGCTGATCAATGGAAGCCTTGCCGACCGGAAAAACGACATAGGCCCTGCCGCCCGTATGCTCGCCGACGATCTGGAGCGCGGCGGGACTGGGAGACATGGCCCGGACCGCCCGATCGCACTCCGCGCACCACACGGTTCCGACTTTGGCCCAGAGGAGCCGGAGGTAGTCGTAAACCTCGGTGCTCGTGCCGACCGTCGATCGACTGTTCTTCGCGGGGTTGTGCTGCACGATGGCGATGGCGGGCGGAATGTTCCGAATCGAGTCGACGTCGGGCTTCGGAAGCCTGACAAGAAACTGCCGCGCGTAGGTCGAAAGGCTTTCGATGTAGCGACGCTGCCCCTCGGCGTAGAGCGTGTCGAGCGCCAGCGACGACTTGCCCGACCCCGAGAGCCCCGTGACGACGATCAGCCGCTCGAGGGGCAGATCGATGTCCAGATCCTTCAGGTTGTTCTGGCGGGCGCCGCGAACTTCAATTGCCTTGGCAGTCATCTGGAAGCGCCATCAGGGAGTGGGCGCGCCGCGCCGGACCAGCGGCGGCCGGGCGTGCTCAGTTGATGTCGATCTTGAAGGGAAGGAGCGCCAGCAGCTCGCCCTCGCGAAAGCCGCCCAGCGTCTCTGCGAGGTCCACGACGTCGCGCAGCGCGGCGGGCAGTGCGCGGAGCGGGTTCCAGGAGAGGCCTGCGAGGAAGCTGGGCAGGGCCCTGGGCAGGACCTCGATGCTGACGGGTTGCGCCGACGGAATCCCCGCTCTTTTTTTCGCGACGGCGATCGCCTCGACGATTCCGCCCAGTTCGTCCACGAGCCGGTGTGAAAGCGCCTGCTGGCCGGTCCAGACACGCCCGCGGGCCACCGCCTCCATCTCTTCAATCCCGAGCCCGCGCCCCTCAGCCGCCTTCCCCACGAAATCGTCGTAGTAGGCGCGCACCTCCGCCTCGAGCTTCTCACGCTCCTCCGGGGTGAAGGGGCGGTAGTCGCTGTGCGCGCCCGCCCTGGCCCCCCGGTCCAAGGTTTCCTTTGCCAGCCCGATCCGCTCGTAGAGTCCCTTCAAGCTGAACTTGCCCGCGATCACACCGATTGATCCGGTGAGCGTTGCCGGCTCGGCAAGAATCCAGTCAGAAGGCATAGACAGATAGTACCCGCCCGAAGCAGCGACATCCCCCATGGACACGATCACGGGCTTCTTCTCTCGCGCGCGCCGCACTTCGCGCCACAGAAGATCGCTTGCCAGACCAGAGCCACCGGGGCTGTCCACGCGAAGGATGATTGCGGACAAGCCATCGTTGTCGGCTGCGTGCCGAACCGCCTCGGCGAAGCTCGATGAGAAAACGCCCCGCCCCAGCTGGGAGGGGCGGGCCCGTCCCGTGCGAATGACTCCCTCGGCGACGATCAGCGCAACCCTCGGAAAAGGAACCTGTGCGCCGGGCGGCGGCAGAGCTGTGGCGTAGCGGAGGAAGGTCGGCGCGTCGACGACGGGCGGCTCGACGCCGGGACGGCCGAGCAATGTGGCGAGATACTCCGGCAGCTGGTCCTCGTAGAGGTTTTCGTCGACGAGCCCGGCCTCCTTCGCCTCGGGCGCACGGTGAGGTCCCGTGTCGATCAGCGCCTGGACGCGCTCAGGCGCCAGACCGCGCCCTTCCACGAGGCCGGTGACGAGCTGTCCGTAGAGATCGTCGAGGATCGCATCGAGCGATTCCCGCGCGGGGGGAGAAAGCGACGTTCGTGTAAAGGGTTCGACAGCCGACTTGTACTCGCCGAGCCTCACGAACTCCGGCTCCACGCGCGCCCGCTCGAGCGCTCCCGCGAGGAAGAGCACCTCGGCGCGCAGCCCCGTGAGCTGCAGCATGCCGGCCGGGGCCATGACCACCCGGTCGGCCGCACTTGCCAGATAGGCGAGCCCGTTATCGCCTTCTTCCAGGTAGACAACAACCTTCTTCCCGCGTTCCTTCAGGCGAAGAATGGCCCGCCGGAGCGTCTGGAGCGTCGCCCACCCGGCGCGGAGGCCGCTCGGTTCGATCAGGACCGCGGACACCCGCGGATCGGCCCCGGCGCGGTCAAAAAGTTCAAGGACACTGAGAAGGTAGATCCGCTTTTCCCAGCGCCACCAGAACGGCGTGGGCGACACGTCGCCTTCGGCAAGCTTCCCCTCGAGACGGAGCCGCACCACGTCGACACGCCGCGGGCCCAGGAGGGTGCGCGCCAGCCGTCGGAATCCAAAGCCGATCCAGCTGAGCAGCCAGCGCGCGAAGGCGGTGAGCACTCTCATCGTGAATCCTCTCCCGAGGCCATCAGGGGCGGCCCTCCCGCAGCCGGGCCGTGCATTGTCAGCCGCCCCCCATGCTCCGGATGCGCGACTGCACGCCCTGGAGCCGGCCGTCGTCGGAGACGAGGCCCGCACGGGGCGGAAGCTGCGCGATGTACGCCTGCATCGCCTGCAGGCGCTCGGCGGTGGCCGGATGGGAGGACAGGAAGCCGCCCTTGGTGCCGCCGGTACTCTGCAGTAACTGGAACATGTTCACCATGCCCCGCGGATCGTACCCCGCCCGGTACATGAGAAGCAGCCCCTCGCGATCGGCCCCTGCTTCCGCCTGGCGATCGTAGCGAAGGTTGTAGACCCCCACCCCCGTTCCCGCGACCTTCCCGGCGGTCTGGCTGTCCGTGACGGCGCCCACGAGGGCTCCAAGGCCGGAGGCCTGCTGCTGCCGCGCCACCGCCTGGGAGACGTGGCGGAGGGTTACGTGGCTGATCTCGTGCGCCATTACCCCGGCAAGCTCCGAGCTGCTTCTGACCTTCATGATGAGTCCGGTGTTCACATAGACGTAGCCGCCAGGTCCCGCGAATGCGTTCAAATCCTTGTCGACCACCACATTGAAGGTGAGAAGGAAGGGCTGCGGGCCGGCCGCGCCCGCCAGGCGGCCGCCCATCTGGCGGACATAGTCGACGACCATCGGATCCCGCAAGACCTTCATTTCCTGCGCGACCTGGCGAGAGAAGTCCTCGCCGAGCTGCCTTTCCTGTTCCACCGTCAGGGCGCATCCTGCGATGAGCGCCAGGACCCCCACGAGGGCAACTGATGCGCAAAGTGGACGGAATGCAACGGAGCGCGAGAGTCGAATCACGTTCTTGCTCCTTGTTTATGCTGAACCGGTAGTGCGGAACTGCACGGATGTCGTTCGCCGCGCCGGGCGCCACAGAGATGAAAAGGGCGCCCCCTGGGCGCCGCCCTGCTTATCGATGCCGCCCCGATCAATAAAACTCAGGAGGAGT
>JAUYMQ010000152.1 GCA_030698575.1 Deltaproteobacteria bacterium | reverse complement strand
GAAGGTGGGGCGGCCCTCCTGGAACCTGAGGGCGAGCGTGAACTCCGCGATCGCCGCGGTGACACCGTTCCAGCCGAAGACGTAGCGCGCCTGCTCGACCACCCTCTCGGGGGCGTCGCTTGCGGGCACCGGGTGCGCCGGGGGGGCGGGTATCAGCAGGGCGGCGGCAGCAAGAAGCGAGATGACGCGCACGCGGACCGCTCGGTTCATGGTGAGACTCCCGCAGCTTCCTCGAAGAAGGCGCGCTCCATGACGGCCAGACGGCCCATGCGCGCCGCGGCCTCCTCGAAACCGTCCGGCCCGTTCGCTTCGCTCAGCGCCTTTAGGTGTTCGGCCAGCGCCGTCCAGGCCTCGGCGATCTCCGTCATACGGCTCGCCCAGGCCTCGAGGGGCAGGTCGGGCAGCGTCGCCGCCGACTGGGACAGGAACGACGCATAGAGTTTCCGAAAATTTCCCCCTCCCGTGCCGCGCTTCTCGATGATCTGGTAGGCGAAGCGCGCGCACCAGGACCAGTCGGGCGCGCCGCCCCAGGCGGGAAAGCTCTTTGCGAGGTGCTCCATGCCCAGGATGCGCGTCTTGGCGTTGCCGAGATCTTTCCCGTCGAGCATCTCCCTGGCCTGCGCCGCGATGGCTCGCCTGAGCACCGGCGCGAGATCCGGCGGCGCGGGGAGCCGCTCGACGGGGAATGCGTGATTCCGGAGCGGCTGCATTCCGTGGCTCGAGGTGCGGGCCCTGGCGAGATCGGCCACTTGCACGCTCTGCAGTCCGGGGAACTGGGTGTCCGCCAGGAGCGCCTCGCCGCGCTCCTCGTCGTAGCCCCCGAGCACGACGACGTGGCCGGTGAAGTGAGTCTTCGATTTATAGTAGTGAAGATAGTGAAGATCGGTCCGGAGGAGCAGCGGGATGTTCGCGTCAACGGCAGCGCGCGCCGCTTCCCATGCGCGTGCGTCGTCCGCTTCCTTCACCCAGCCGAAGGGCACGCCGAGATTCTCGAAGAAGCGCCGCTCGAGGGTGCGGCTGCGCCCCATGAGCAGGTGCGATGGGGATCCGCCTGACTCTTCGACCACGGCGAGACCGAGCCCCTCGCCGATGCCGAAGCACTGCGGCTCGGTGAAGGCCAGGCCATGGAATCGCGCGACGTCGGCCAGCGCGGTCGATCCGCAGTGCGCCCCCGGGGTGTGGCGAAAGTCTTGGAGTATTGGCATGAACGGTAGCTTGCCCGAGGAGGTCGCCGGCCTGCTGGCGGGGCCGGATCCGCCGGGCGGACGGGGGTGGTTGGTGAGATCCGACGCGAGGTTAGCACAGCCGCCCGGACGCCGAAACGCCGGGAGCGGAAGGAAACTCTTTGACATCGGAGGCGGGAGGGCTATAGATAGCGCGATACCCTCATGACACGATGCGTGATGACTTCGCGGTCCCGCCGACGCCCCCTGCCTGAAACGACACGGCCTGCACGTCTGGAGCCTGCATGAGCGAGGTAAACGTCTCCCTGGAGGGGGGGGCCATCGCGCGCATCGAGATGGATTTTCGGGGCAGGCTCAATCTGATGAACCAGGCCGCCATCACCTCGTTGCAGGGCGCTGTGCGATCCCTCGCCGGAAAGCGCGGCCTCAGGGTGGCGGTCCTCAGCGGCGCGGCGGGAAAACCCTTTGTAGGCGGCGCCGATCTCCACGCCATGAGGGATCTCTCGTCTGGTTCGGCACGGGCATTCATCGCGGGGCTCGCTGAATCTTTCGCCGCCATCCGGACCCTCGAAGTTCCGGTGATTGCCGCCGTCAGCGGCTATGCGCTGGGCGGCGGCCTCGAGCTGGCCATGGCCTGCGACGTCCGCGTCGGGGCCGCCGACGCGCAGTTCGGCATGCCGGAGGTGAAGGTGGGCATCCCTTCGGTGATCGAGGCCGCGCTGCTCCCCCGCATGGTCGGCTGGGGGCGAGCGCAGTACCTTCTCTATACAGGCGCTCTCATCGACGCGGGCGAGGCTTGCCACTGGGGGCTCATTGATCGCGTGGCGCCGGCCGATGGGCTTGATGCGGCGGCGGCGGAGATGGCAGCGTCGATCGCGGCCTGCGGGCCGTCGGCAATCCGGGCGCAGAAGCGGCTTTTCCGCCGCTGGCACGAGTCGCACCTGGAGGAGAGCATCGCGGCCGGGATCGAGGAGTTCGATCGGACATTCGAGACCGCTGACCCCCGCGAAGGCATGACGGCGTTCCTCGAGCGACGGTCGCCGCGCTACGAGGACTGACCATGACGCGCACTTCGCCGGGAACCGGCCGGGCGAACGGTTCCTGAGAGGCAGATCAGAGAAGCAGACCACAGAGGAAGACCACAGGAGAAGAATGGACAGGGTTCCGCTCAAATACGTCGACAGGCTTCTCGAGAGCAGCCTCGACATCGTCGTCGCCACGGACGCCGATGGCAAGGTGATCTTCTACAGCGACGGCGTCAGGAAGACGCTTGGCTACGCCCGGGACCCGGTCCGCAATCAGCCCGTCACGAACTTCTATCCGAGCCTCGAGGAGGCGCGGAAGGTCATGCGGGCGATGCGTGATGATCCCGACGGGAGAATCATGAATTTCGAGTCGGTCTTCGTCGCCAAGGACGGCAAGCAGGTTCCCGTCTCGATCACCGGCGCGATCATTTATGACACCGATGGGACGGAGATTGGATCGATCGGCTTTGCGAAGGACCTGCGGGAGATCCGCCGCAAGGATCAGCTCGCGACGCTCGGCGAGATCGCCGTCGGCCTGAGCCACGAGATCAACAATCCCCTGACCGTCATCTGGAACAATCTCGAGATCATCAGGAGCGCGCTGAAGGGCGATGCGGCGCGGATGGTGGAAGACAATCTCGTGGCCATTCGCACGGAGGTAGAGCGGATCCGGATGCGCATCGAGACCGTGGAGCTGATGGCCCGCACGGGCGTGTACGCATCGAAGGAATATCTCCGCGGCGCACAGATGATCGACCTGGTGGCGAGCCACCGGGGGGCGCAATGGGACCAGGAGGACAAGACCGGACACAATCTGAAAGGGCTGCGGATCCTGGTGGTGGACGACGATGAAAGCGTGACCAGCTCGATCATGCAGATCCTCCGATCGGAGGGGTGCGAAGTCACAACCGCCGGCTCGGGCGAGCAGGCCATCGAGCGCTGCAAGGAAGCCGTCTTCGATCTCGTGCTCTCGGACGTCGTGATGCCGGGGATGGACGGCTACGATCTCTATCTGGAGCTCAAGGCGGCGAACCCGTCGATGGCCATGATCCTCATGACGGCTTACTACTATGACAAGGATCACATCATCAAGCGCAGCAAACTCGAGGGGCTCGAGGGAAGCGTCTTCAAGAAGCCCATCAATCCTGATCACCTGAAGAAGGTGATCACCAAGGCCTGCCGTTTAGCCGAGTGAGAGGCGCCGGCCGACCTCAGACGAGGTGAAGCCCGGCGGGGCCCCCTTCTTCTCGGCCTCCATCACCATGTCTCGCACGGCGCGGTTGTAGGGCGCGTGGACGCCACAACTTTCGGCGAGCCGCACGATCTCTCCATTCAGGTAAGCGATCTCCGTCGGCTGGCCCTTGGCGAGGCTCTGCCAGGTGGACCACCGCGCCTCCGGGTGCGTGCGCACCATGAGGCGGAACAGGCGCCGCAGGAGGAAGGTGGGCAGCGGGAGCGTCAAAAGTTTCAGGATGCGATTGGGATCGACCTTGGGGATGGTCTCGAGCCGCACGCCCGCATCGCGCGTCACCCGGATGCCTTCGGCCAGAAGCGCTGCGGAGATTCGCCGCGCGACGGGATCCATCATTCCTTCTTCGAGCGACTGGCCGGTGAGCGCGCCGAGCCCGTTGTTCAGATTGATCAATAGCTTCGACCAGAGCACGGCCTCGATGTTTCCCGTGGCGCGCACCTCGAGGCCGGCCTGGCGCATTTCGCGCGCCACGCGGGCCATGCGATCGCCGAACCGTCCGTCGCGGGATGCGGCGCCCAGGATGATCTCGCCGGAGGTCGTGAGCAGCACGCGCCCTGGCTCGAGAAAAACGGCGTTGAACACCGCGCTCCCCCCCACGCCGCGCCCCGGGCCGAGCGGGCTCTCGTCGATGAGATCGACGTTCCGGACACCGTTCTGGATGGAGATGACAGGGGCTTCGTCGGGCAGGTAGGGGGCGATGGCGGCGCAGGCCGCAGGCGTGTCCTGGGACTTCACGCAGAGGAGGACCGCGTCGGCCTCCCTGACTCCCTCAGGCGAAACCGTCGCTTCCGGCCGGACCCGAAAGGGACCGACGAGGCCGGAGACCTCGAGGCCGTCCCGCGAAACGGCCTCGACATGGGCCGCCCTGCCGATGAGGACCACGGGCAGGCCGGCCCGCGCGAGCATCCCGCCCAGCAAGCTCCCGACGGCGCCCGCGCCCATGATGGCGTATCGCATGTCGCGTCCTCCGCTACCTGGCGTGGCCTGGCGTGACGTGGCCCGCATCGAGACCCGAGCAGGCGCGACCTGGCCCTGCTTCGGTCGCGCCGTGGCGCCTTTATACAGCCGCAGCGCCGCCGCGGGCAACCGTGGCGCGGGATTGAAAGGGCCTCCGGGATGGGCTATCGTGTTCCCGCTTTCAGTTATTTAAGCATTTTCTTTCGACCAGCCCCCCGCATGGCAGGAACGGGAGCGTGGCTCACGCACCCCGCGGCAGGCGGTCATTTCGGTCGCAATCAGCGGCAGTCGCAATCAGTGGCCAGTGAGATGAGAGGGAGGATTTCGCGATGAGCAACATCCGACTGGACGGCAAGGTAGCCGTCGTGACCGGCGCGGGTGGTGGCCTGGGGCGCGCGCATGCGCTGCTGCTGGCCGCCCGGGGCGCCAAGGTGGTAGTGAACGATCTCGGCGGGTCGGTGGACGGTACCGGCTCAGGCAAGAACATGGCCGATCTCGTGGTTGACGAGATCAAGAAGGCCGGCGGTGAGGCCGCGGCCAACTACGACAGCGTTGCGACCGCGGAAGGCGGCCGCGCGATCATCGACACGGCGGTCAAGAGCTTCGGCCGCATCGACATTCTGATCAACAACGCCGGCATTCTGCGCGACAAGTCGTTTTCGAACATGAGTGAAGAGATGTGGGACACAGTATGCGCCGTTCACCTGAAGGGCGCATACAACTGCACGAAGCCCGCCTACGATCTCATGAAGGCGCAGAGCTACGGCCGCATCGTCTTCACGACTTCCGGCACCGGGCTCTTCGGCAACTTCGGGCAGACGAACTATGGCGCCGCCAAGCTCGGGCTGGTGGGCTTCGCGAACTCCCTCCGGCAGGAAGGCGCCAAGTACAACATCCATTGCAACACGATCGCACCCATCGCCATGACTCGAATGACCGAGGGGCTGATGCAGGGCGTGCCCGGCGATCTCTTCGCCCCCGAGCTGATCTCTCCGCTCGTCGCCTACCTGGTGAGCGACTCCTGCGCGCAGAGCGGCGAGGTCTTCGTCGTGGGCGGTGGCATGGTCGCGCGGGCCTTCATCGGCGAGACGCAGGGAGCCTACACCAACCCGAAGAAGAGCGAGCCCACGCCCGAGTGGGTGGCGGACAATATCGACAAGATCATGAACACCGACGGCTACACGATCCCGAAGGCTGTTCAGGATGACACGCTCAAGGTCGTCCAGCTCATGCAAAGCGGCGACTGATCTGCTGGCTCGATGGATTGGGCGCCCCCCATCCCACGCCCGTCCGGCTGACACCGAATGGGGGAGGTTACGCATGGCACGCACATCTCGCTGGGTACTGGTCGCGCTCGTTCTCGCGCTCACGCTCGGCCCCGCCGCAAGCACTGCGCGCGCGGGCTGGGATACGCCGCTCTGGGGGTGGGACGACGATTCCTTCTCACTCTGGCCGGTGCTCTTCGTCGGCAACGGCGGCTTCAGCATTCCCGGCATCCAGCTCACCGACCATAGCTTCAGCATCCCGCTCGTTCACTATGAAACCGATCCCGAGGATCGCTTCGATCTGACACCCGTCTATCACTACACCGAAGGCGAGGAAGGCTTCGCTCTCGGCCCGCGCCGCGCCTCGTTCAACGACGGGCTCAACGGCGTCGTGGATATGACCTACGACCTCCTGACGCTGGGCGGAAACGCGCGGCAGTACCTCGCGGACGACGAGCCCGGCTACCAGTCCTATCGCGACTACGGCGTCGCCGAGCAGATCCTGCCCGGCGAGCCTTACGGGGGCCGCGAGGCCGTCTCGCTCGAGGGCAAGGTCGAGTCCGCACCCGTGGAGGCGGAGGCGCCACCTCCGCTCGAGGACGAGGTCAGTAAGGTGCCCGCAGCGGAGGAGGACGAGGCGATGAAGTCCGAGACGCCGGAGGAGCGTTCGTTCGAAGAGACGAAGGACCCGGAAGCCGGTCCGGAAATGATGTAGGGCGGCCTCATGCTCGATTGTGCGGATCGCGTTCTCGTCGCCGTCCGGAACGCGCGGGAGGCGGCGGCGACCTTCGAAGCGCTTCTCGGCGCCGGCCCAGGGCGTGAGATCGAAAGCGCTCACCTGGGCGCGCGCGGCCTCGTGCTCGCCGTCGGCGCAAGCGAGGTCGAGCTGCTGGCGCCCGCCGGGCGGGGGCCGGTACGCGATTTCCTGGATGCCCGCGGCGAAGGACTCTTCGCTGCGGGTTTTTCTTCGGCGCGATACGACGCGCTTCGCGATCATCTGGCCCGCAAGGGCGCGGCGGTCACCGAGGAGG
>JAUYMQ010000138.1 GCA_030698575.1 Deltaproteobacteria bacterium | reverse complement strand
CCCGAGCCGGTGGCGTGGTACAGCGGGGCGGCGACGAGATGGCGGTCGTCGCGCCGGAAGGGGACGATGCGGAGCAGCTCGACGAGCGTGCCGATGCCCGCCTTGGAGGCGTCGCGGACAGCGCCCTTGGGCTTCCCGGTGGTGCCGGAGGTGTACATGATCACGCGGCTGCCGCCCTTGCGCAACTCGCGTGCCGGCTCCTCGTCCTTCCCCCTCGACAGGAGATCCTCGTAGGGGCGGAAGCCGGAGCCTTCGTTGGCGCCTACGATGATGTAGTTCTCGTCCGGAATCTGGAGGTTCTGCTTCGCCTCCTTGATCACCTTCTCGAACTCAGCGCCGAAGATGAGCGCCTTGGCCTCGGAATTGGTGACCAGGTATTCGACTTCGGGCGCCGTGTAGCGGAACGAAACGAACACGGCGGCGACGCCAATCTTGCTGCAGGCGGCCAGCGCCTCGACCCATTCGACCGAGTTCTTGAGCATGTAAGCCACCCGATCGCCCGGCTTGAGACCCAGCGAGAGAAGCCCGTGCGCCAGCCGGTTCACGCGGCTGTTCACCTGACCCCAGGTGAGGCGCCGATCGAAGTGGATGATCCCTTCCTTCTGGGGGAAGTTCGCGGCGTGCATGGCGTAGATGGTGCTGGGGTGGAAGTCGCGGCGGATCAGGTTGCCCAGGAACATCCGGGTGCCCTCGGGCGTGCCCCGCTCGAGCAGGCCGGCCTCCTTCATCGCCCGGAGGCGGTCGAGAACGTCGCTCAGTGCCATCGTGTTGACTCTCTTTGAGATGGAGGGTGAAAAAGTCCGCAGGCCCCGTGAAAATGGGCCTTTGCAGCTATAGTTGCGTGTTCCGGGGGCCGAAGTCAACCGGCGGAACGGGAACGCCCCGCCGGGCGCGCGCAGAAACTGCTGGGCGATCAGAGGCCGATTGCCCGGGCCACCTGCTCCCGGTGATGCGTGCCTCCGCCGTAGGTGAGCTCGGTGGTCTTGGCGCGCTTGAAATAGAGATGCAGGTCGTGCTCCCAGGTGAAGCCGATGCCGCCGTGGAGCTGGATGCTTCGGGCGGCGATGCGATAGCCCGCCTCGCCCGCGTAGCTCTTCGCCATCGCGACGGCGAGCGGGGCAGCCTTGGGATCGTGATCGAGGGCCCAGGCGGCGTAGTAGACCGCCGACTTCGAGGACTCCAGCTCGAGCAGCATCTCGGCGCAGGGGTGCTTGATGGCCTGGAAGACGCCGATGGGCTTTCCGAACTGCACGCGTGTCTTCGCGTATTCGACAGTCAGTTCCAGGCAGATCTGCGCGAGGCCCGCCTGCTCGGCGCAAAGCGCGACGTTCGCGCGATCGAGGACTTTCATGACGACCGGCCAGGCGGCGTCGGCGCGCCCGAGAAGCGCATCCTTGCCGACCTTCACGCTCCGGAGCCTGACCTCGCCCACGCGGCGCGTGCCATCAACGCTTGGCAGCGGCGTGACCGTCACGCCGGGAGTTCCTGCATCGACCAGAAAGAGCGAGACGGCCTTCTCGGCGGGCCCCTTTGCGCGCGTGCGCGCGGCCACTACGAGCAGATCGGCGCCCGGCGCGCCCTGCACCAGCGCCTTCACGCCGTCAATCACGAACCCGCCACTCCGCCGGTCGGCCACTGCGCGCGCCGCGATGCCGTCCGCCGAGAGGCTCCCGTTCGGTTCCGCAAGCGCGAAAGCGGCTGTCTTCTCGCCCGAGATGAGCTGTGGCAGAAGCCGCTTGCGCTGCGCCTCGGTGGCGCCCAGGAGAATGGCCGAACCGGCCTCGATGATGGTCGACAGGAACGGCGAGGGGAGCAGCGCGCGGCCCATCTCCTCGAGCACGACCACCAGATCGACCATGCCGAGGCCGAGCCCGCCGTATTTCTCCGGATAGAGGAGCCCCGTCCAGCCCATCTCGGCGATCTTGCGCCACATCGCGGGCGAGTATCCCAGCGGATCGTCGAGCATCTTCCGCACGAAGGTGGTGGGGCATTCCCTCTCGAAGAAGCTCCTTGCGGAGTTCCGCAGCATCTCCTGCTCTTCATTGAAACCGAAGTCCATTCAAATCTCCTTGTCGCATGTCACGAAGCGCATGTCATTGCGAGGCCCGAGGTTTCGCGCGAAGCGCGGGCCGAGAAAATCCTGCAAGAGTAGCGACGAAGCAATCCCCCGGCGGCCCTGCTGCCGTTAACCCCTGGGCAGTCCGAGCACCCGTTCCGAGATGATGTTCTTTTGAATTTCCGACGTCCCGGCTTCGATCGTGTTGCCGCGCGAGCGGAGAAACTGGTAGAGCCAGAAGCCGTCGTCCTCGGCGTATTTTGATCCCGCCTGCAGCAGCGCCGACGGCCCCAGGATCTCGACCGCCAGCTCTTCCAGGCGCTGGTTCAGCTCGCTCCAGAAGAGCTTGCCGATCGAACCCTCGGGACCCGGCTCGCCCTTGAGCAGCTTGGTCAGCGAACGATAGCCGTTGGGCTTCAGCAACTCGACCTCGATGTGCATCTGCGCGAGCTTCTGCCGCACGATCGGATCCTCGGTCACGGGCCGGCCATTGCGCTCGACCTTCTTCGCCTTGGCGAGAAGCTGGTCGAGCAACATCCGGAAGCGCACCTGCACCGCGATGGCCAGCGTGCCGCGCTCGTGCATGAGCGTGGTGATCGCGACGTGCCACCCCTGGTTGATGCCGCCCAGCACATTGGCCACCGGCACGCGCACGTTCTCGAAGTAGATTTCGTTGAACTCGGCGTCACCGGTGATCTGGACGAGCGGCCGGACCGTGATGCCGGGCGATGCCATGTCGACGAGCAGGTAGGTGATGCCCGCATGCTTGGCGGCCGAGCTATCGGTGCGGACAAGCAGGATGCACCACTGGGCGATGTGGGCGAGGCTCGTCCAGACCTTCTGGCCGTTGACGATGAAATCGTCGCCGTCGCGCTCCGCGCGGCACTGGAGGCCCGCAAGATCGCTCCCGGCGTTCGGCTCGCTGAAACCCTGGCACCAGATCTCCTCGGCCGAGAGGATCTTCGCGAGGTAACGCTTCTTCTGCCCCTCGGTGCCGTGGGCAATGATCGTCGGTCCGGTCATGCCGAGGCCGATCACGTTCAGGTGCTCGGGTGCGCCGGCCCGCGCCATCTCCTCGTTGAAGATGACCTGCTCCATGAGCGTCGCGCCGACGCCGCCGTACTCCTTGGGCCAGCTCACCCCGGCCCATCCGCCGTCGTAGACCTTCTTCGCCCAGTCCTTCAGGAACTGGACGCGATCCTCCTGGGCGTGCTCGCCCGCGCGGGCGAGCCGCCTGGCGTCCTTCGGCAGGTTTTTCGCGAGCCAGGCGCGCAGCTGGTCGCGAAAGGTCTCTTCCTGGGCGCTCAGATTGAAATCCATGATGGCTCCTTGGCTGCTGGAAGGGGCTCCGAGCTGCGTTTCGCGGCTTGCCCAGCGTGACAGCTCGCCGCCGGTCCCGGGTTGCCCGATCGCCCTTTTCTCCTGTAACAGAGGGGTGACTCGCGCGTCAACGACCCTGCCCGCCGGGGGGATGGCCGTGCCGGCCCGATGGCGCTAGCTTTCGCGTCCCCCTTCGGTGTATTGCCCGAAGGATCCGCGCCGCGGGGAGGCACGCCTCGCCTGTCTGTCCAGGAGTATTAGTGATCATCGATTCATCGTACCCCTCGCGGAGGTTCCTGCCGGTTCTTTCACGGCTCTTTCTGCTTGCCGCCACGGTCCTTCTTTGCGCCGCCCTCTGTGCCCCGGGGTTCGCTGTGGCCCAGGGCGGGGGTCTTCTCCCGAAAGCGGGGGGAGACGCCGGGAAGGCCGAGCAGGCGCCAACCGCAGAGCCCTCCATTGAGGAGCAGATCGCCGAGGCGCGCGAGGGGCTGAAGGGGGTCGAGGCTGATCTCGCCGCGGCGGATCGGGTGGGAGACGCCCACGCCGCGGAGCTCGCGGCCAGGCCGGATGAGCTCGAGGAGCGCCGCCGGCTGCTCGGGGATCTGGCCAGGAGCTTCAGCGCCCGCATCTCCGCGCTCGATCGCAAGAAGGAGATCGCGGTGCGGCGGGCCAAGCTCACCGCCGAGGCCGAAGCGTGGCAGGGCTTCCCCGAGAAGCCTCCCTACCCCATCGAGTTCGTCGATCGCATCCGCCAGGAACTTCTCGCCGTCCAGCTCGTCCTCGATTCACTCGATGCCGAGAAGCTCCGCGAAGAGGCGGCGCGCGTACTCTGGGAGGACAGGCTCGCCGAGGCCGAGCCGGAGGTCCGCCGCCTGACGGAAGCGCTCGAGGGCGAGAAGGATCAGAGCAAGGCGAACCGCCTCCAGTGGCTGCTGGATCTGGCCAAGCTGCGGGTGCGCTCGGCGGGCGTGGGGCTGAACGCGGCGAACACCTCCCTTGAAGACATAGTAGCGAGGACCGAGGCAAACTCGGCCCTGCTCGCCTTCCTCCGCCGCAAGATCGAGGCGGCCCGGGCCGATTCGTCCTTCACGAAGAAGGAGCTGGACGAGAAGCTCGCTCGCATCGCGAAATCGCGGGCGCGGATCCAGGCGGACCTCGATGCCGCGGCGAAGCGGCAGTCGCGGATTGGCGCGGATCTGGCGGAAATCCGCGGCTCGCTGGAGAAGCTCAAGGCGGCCCGGGCCGCGGGCCGGGCGGGGCCCGACACCGACGCGCGCCTCGAGAAGACGCTCGAGACGCGCGAGACCGAGTACGTGACCGCGGCCCTCCTGATGGAGTCCCTCAAGAACTACCTGACGGGGACGAATGCCGAGGAGCGAATCTGGAAGGATCGATACGCGATCAGCCAGGAGACCGACCCCGCTGCGCTGACGAAGGTGCATCGGCGCAACGAGGTGGGGTTCAAGGATCTCAACCTTTGGGAACATTTCTTCATCTCGCGTCTGGAGCTGGCCCTCACGGATATCAGCGGTCAGAAGCGGAAGCTCGCTGGGTGGAAACCCGCCGACGGGGACCGCGCCGAAGCCGAGGCCGTGCTTGGCTTCTACGAGGAGCGCCTGGAGACGCTCCGGCAGGGTTTGGAGGAAGTCAACGAGCTCAAGACGCTCCTCAACATCTGGCAGGCGGAGATTGACGAGCGCCGCCACAGCGTGCCGATCACCGAGCGCGCCCTCTCGTTTCTGAAAGTGGCACACGGGTTCGCACGCGACTTCTGGGGGTTCGAGCTGTTCACCCTCGAGGACACGATCGTAGTCGAGGGGGAAGAGATTAAGGGATTGCGCCCCATCACGGTGGCCAAGGTGCTTCAGGCCCTTCTCATCCTGGGCTTCGGCATCTGGGCCTCGAGCCTGATAGCGCGCGCCGTCCACAAGGTCGCCACCAGCCGCTTCAAGGCCGAGGAGAACGTCGCTGCGCTCCTCGACAAGGCGCTCTTCACCATCCTCATCGTGAGTGTCGTCCTTCTGGCCATCAGTTTCGTGCAGATCCCGCTCACGGCCTTCGCCTTCGCGGGCGGCGCGCTGGCCATCGGCCTCGGCTTCGGGGCGCAGAATCTCATCAACAATTTCATCAGCGGCATCATTCTCCTGCTCGAACGCCCCATCAAGCTCGGCGACATCGTCGACGTGGAGGGCATTCGCGGGCGGGTGGTGCACATCGGCGCGC
>JAUYMQ010000293.1 GCA_030698575.1 Deltaproteobacteria bacterium | reverse complement strand
AACAGATGCGCATGGACATAATCGAGGTTGGTCAGCGTGAGACCGGAGCCGGAGAAGGTGCTATTGGTCCACGACGTGTTATTCCAGTAGCGCGGCGTGTCCTCACCGTTGCAAATATACAACACCCTCGTGGCTGCGGTGGAGAAGTTCACATGGCTCCAGCGGCCGTTTGTCAGGCCGGTTTGCGACGAGGAGCCGGCGCCCGATGTGGTTACATCGTAGATGATGGTTGGCGTGGCGGCGAACATCTTGGCCGTGCCGGTGGCCGGGTGATACGGCATCAGGCTTTCGACATAATCGCCGGTCAAGCCGGTACCGTGTTCGGTATAGCCGCCGCGCACCTGAATGCCGCCGGCGGTGGGCAGCCAGTTGTCCAGCACCAGCGCCTCGGCCTGCTGGAAGCTGGTCTTGACGGCCGATATTTCGCTGACCGCATCGCGGGCATTCCAGCCGCCGACAGGGGGCGGTAGCGTGACGATCTGCGAGCGCTGGCGACTGACCGGGCTGCTGCTCCCGCCGGGCCTGTTGTATGAGCTCGCAAGGGCCTCGTACATGGCTTACAGCCCGACAAGCGTATCGGGCACCCACGGCGCCACCGGCGAGCGCTCGTAGATGACCGGGCCACACGACAGCCGGGGCCGGGAGCCGTCACGCAGGATGAGATCGGCGACGATGCGCTCGTAGTCCCGTTCGGCGGCCGAGAAGTCCAGCCCCTTGGCCTTGCGCCAGCGCCACACCACGCCGAGCGTCATGGCGGATTCGTTCAGCTTCGCGGTGTCGGTGTCGGCCGCCCATGCCGCTTGCCCCGTGCCCCCGGACGATTCGCACCAGTTCTTGGAAACGTACTCATAGGCCACCGTCTCGCTGGCATCAGGCGTCGGCGTGATCAGGATGGTGTCGCCACGAATGCGGAAGGCCGGGTCGACGCGCGTGACGAGCGAGGCTTGATACGCCTGCCACTCGTTGCTGTCGATTGGCCCCCATACCCGCCGGTTCCGGTCCCGGTTGAACATGGTTTCGATGATCAGCCGGTCGAAGTCGGACGGGATCGAACTGGTCTGCTCGGCCGCCGCGACGGTCGTGAAGGTGTGCTCGGTGGTCAGCGCCTGCCATGTGTGGCGCCCGGCGAGCGAGCGGCCTTCCTCTTGCGCGGTACGTAACAGCAACCGCACCGCCGGGTCCGTATCGGATATAACCGCGTCGGGGACCGGCAGCGACAGGTCAACAGAGGCATCCTGGCAGACCGTCAGCAATGTCATCTGACCACATCCCCATGCCGATAAAAGCGCAGACGCCACTTATGGAACATCACGATTAGCCGCGGCGTAGCCAAATGGCCGTACCAGCCGATGCGCGGATGGTTGCGGAAGGCGACGGTCACGCTGCCTCCGTCTGCTCTGCCTTGGCTTCGTCCTTGCGGGGTCGGCCGGGGCCGCGCTTGGCCTCGCCTTCCTTGGCGACGTTCTGTGCCGCCACCATACCGGCCAACTCGTCCATCTTCTGCATGAGCGACCTGATCTGCTCCTGCTGGTCGTTCTTGGCGAGTTCCAGATTGGCGATCTCCCGATCCTTCTCGGCCAGCGTGGCGGAGAACTTGCGCGTATCAGATGCGTCCAGATAGCGCCGGGCCTCGGCGATGTAGACGCGCAGGTTGCGGAGCTTAAGCCGCTCGATGTGAGTATCCGTCAGTTGGGCCAGTTCCTCGATGACCTTGACGCCATGCTGACGCAGGTAATCCGCTTCCTCCTGCGGCAGCGAGTTGAGCACCGCGAGCGTCGTGCCATTGACCGGCGTCTCCCGGCCCGCCTTCCATGCAGTATAGGCCGGCTCGATGGCGGCCTTGCGCATGTGGGCGAGCAGAATCGCGGGGTTCTGCATGTCATTGGACGGAATGACGTTGAAGATGCGGGCCACCTTGTCAACCGTCTTGGAACGGTCGCCCATGCCCACCTGGCCGTACTCAACCCAATCGTCTTCCTTGACGACGTTGGGGTCTTTGGGGTCAACAGTGATCTTGGTCCAGAACCTGTGAACCTGAATACGCGGTGCGAGTTGTGTTGCGGCGCTCATAAAGAGGCTCCTGAATTGGTTGGAATGAAAACGGGGGCCAGCGCGGCCCCCGTCCGTTTCGCGTGGTCTGCGCCCGTCAGTACGGGAAGTCGCAGATGATCTCCTTGGCCGAGGCGTCGATGGTGATCGCGCACACGGCGTCAGTCGCCGCCGTGGTATCGTCCAGCGACCCGTCGCCCGAGCCAGTCGGGGTCTGCGGGGCACCGTCAGTTGCTGCCGTCAGGGCAATCGAGAGCGTGGCAAAGCCCTTGATCTGGAACCAGCCATACTCATTATCGCTCATGTTGACCTGCAGCACGCCGGCCCCTACCTCGTCGGAGTCGGACAGGTCAGACGTGACGGTATTGGCGCCATATCCGGTGTCGGCAACATAGTATGCCACCTCGCCGGCAACGCCATCGACAGCCGCCGTGCCTTCGTCGTACATCATGTACTTGTAGACCTTGAAGCCGCCGTCATAGTTCGCCCCGACAGTGCCGGGCGTGAACTCTGCCGTGGTGGATGCAGCGGCATCCGCCTTGATACCAATGATATACATCGTTTCAGTCTCCTATGAAGGTGAAGGGCGGCCCCGAAGAGCCGCCCGAGTGAGGGATGGTTGAGGATGCTAACGCGGCTTGTGTAGGTGTCGCGTCCGCTCGTGGCGCGGAACTAGCGGTTCTGTAAGGACGCGCTCGATGGACCAACCGCTTGCAAGGCGGCCGATAATGACTGACTTGCCCAGCCCGGTTACCAGGCCCCACTCGGCCAGTGTCTTTGTCTGGCCTTTGTAGGTCATGTGCACGTTATTGGCCCGGTTGTTTGACTGCTCGACCCTAGTGGCCCAGCGGCAATTCCCCGGTTCGTAGTCTCGATCATTGTCTTCCCGGTCTAAGGTCATGCCCAGCGGGCATCCCCCCATGTCGGCGTAGAAATTCTCGAAACTCTGCCAACGCTCACATACGGCGATCCCGCGGCCGCCGTAGCGGTCATAGTGGGTATAGTGAGGATTCTCGCACCGCTGCCGCATGTGGACCCAGACGCGGTAAATCCGCGCTCGAGCCATTCCATGCTTCGGGGCATTCTCCCGGTTCAGGCACCCACACGATTTTGTGTGGCCTTTGCCAAGAGCGTGCCCGGTAACGACAACCTCATTCCCACAATCACACCGGCAAAGCCATTGAGCCCGGATTGCCCCGGATGGCTCCACCTTGTTCGCCGCTCGCTGGAGAACCGTGAGGCGACCGTTACGCTGGCCCTCACGGTTCTTGATCGTCATTCCTCGTGGCTTGGACATATGCAGCTCCTACCGTTAAGGTACGACCTACATTAGCCCCATCCTATAAACCCCGCAAGTCCTTATTAAGAGGCGTCGAACAGGACGCCTTGGAGAGAACGGTTTGTCACAACCATCTGGCCCATCCAGTACAGCGGGACCACGACGGCATCCTGGTTCACCGGCGTCCGCTCATCGTCCTGCGTCCACTGCGCTTGCGGATGCTGGACCAGACCGAGATAGTCGGTGTTCAGGAAGAACGCCTTTTCAGCCGTGGTACCGAAGTTGGTGTTGTTGTCGAAGATCACGTTGGCCGTCTTGTACTTCAACGTCTCGAAGCCAACCGCCGCCGACTGAACA
>JAUYMQ010000131.1 GCA_030698575.1 Deltaproteobacteria bacterium | reverse complement strand
CGATCTTGAGGAGCTTCCGCGCGACGCGAAGGATGTCCCGCTGCTCGACCGGCTTGGTGAGATATTCGTTGGCGCCGAGATGGAGCGCGCGCTCGCGGTCCTCGCGCGCCGACTCCGTCGTGATCATCGCAATGGGGACGTCCTTGCAGCGAGGATCGCTCCTGATGAGCTTCACGAGCTTGAGACCGTCCATGAGCGGCATGTTGATGTCGATCAGCGCCAGGTCGAATTTTTCCTGGCAGATCTTTTTCAAGCCGTCCACGCCGTCCTGCGCCTCGACGATCTCGACCCGCCGGAGCCGCTTCAGGGCGAAGCTGAGCACCTGGCGCATCGTGGGCGAGTCCTCGACGATCAATATCTTGTAGGCCATTTTTCTCTTCCCATCGGGCTCCCGGATCGTCGCTTTTCGCGGCCCGAGCCCGTCCTCATTTCGTCAGCAGGTCGATGAAACCCTGAATGGTGGAAAGCTTTCGCTCCGACTCGGAGTAGAGCCGCGAGGCGAAGGTTGCCGTGGCCGCATGGCCTGCGAGCAGCGTGAAAAGCTCGTGATCCAGCTCCGTGAACTCCGGTTTCTGCTGGAGCAGCTTGTAGATCACAATGACCCCGATGACGTGTTTCTTGATGCTCAGCGGGATGCAGACGATCGGCTCATTCGTATCCACATGGCCGTCCCGGGGAACGTGCTCCGCGAAGTAGTTCTCGCCCGCCTTCGCCACCAGGCCGATCCTTCCGTCGCCGGGACGCACGGGCGGGATCTCCCCCTTGCCAATGCCCTCGCTGGCGACCGGTTTCAGCTCGCCGGTCTTCTCGTCGAGCAGGAGGATGGCAAAGACCTCGGCGCCGATCAGGTTGATGATGATTTCGATGATGATCTGCAAGACTTCGTCGGAATCGAGCGTGGAGTGGAGCTGGTAGCTGGCGACATAGAGGTTGGCGAGGTTGTTGTTCTCCTCCTCTATTTCGAGATACCGCCTGGCGAAATCCTTGTTCTCCGACTCTACTTCCTCATACTTCCTCAGGAGCTCCTGGCGTTCCTTTTCGAGCTCCTCGATCCGCGTGATGAGCTTTGCTCCCTCCCTGCCCGACCCTTTGCGCGCGGGGTCCTTGAGCAGTTCCTCTATCTCAATCGCCCTGAAGCGAAGCCGCTCGTTCTCGCGCAGCAGCTCCTGGGTGAACTCAGCCCCCTTCTTGAACATCTGAAGGAATTCCTCAGCCCTGTCGAACTGGTGGGCCTTGTCTTCGGGCCGCTTCGGCGCGCTCATGGCGACCCCTCCGCGCCGGATCTCTCCGCGCCTTTCGGGGAATCGTCCCGCGGCGTGAAAAAGCCGACGATGGCGTCGCTTATCTTCCAGAGCGGCAGCACCCGATCAACGACCCCCGTCGAGATGACTTTCTTGGGCATTCCGAAAATAACGCTGGTCTCCTCTGATTCGGCGATCGTGAAGCCGTTCCGCTTGTTTATCTCCCTCACGCCTTCCATGCCGTCATCACCCATGCCGGTGAGGATCACGGCTACACAGTCGCCGCCATAGATCTTCGAAGCCGAGGAAAGGAGGGCATTCACCGAGGGAACGTAGAGATCGCTCTCGACCCTGTCGGCCAGGGCTGTCACCACTTTCGTGCCCCGGCGCACGAGGGTCAGGTTCTTCCCGCCTGGCGCGATGAGGACTCTCCCCGGCCGTATGGCATCCCCGTCCTTCGCCTCTCGAACCTCGAGCCCGGTGAACTTGTCGAGCCGCTCCGCAAAGGGCCGTGTGAAGCCGGGAGGCATGTGCTGCGCCACGACGAACGCGGCCGGCAGATCGGCCGGGATGGTGCGCAGGATGGAGGTGATCGCGCCGGGCCCGCCCGTCGAGGAACCGATGGCGAAAAACTTGAAGACCCCGGGCGTCCATCGCGGCTGGGCGGCGTTTTCCGCCATCGCCGTCGAAGCCCATTTCGCGCCGTCCCTGACACGGCTCGCGGCGTAATCAAGTTGGTGCTGGGCATTTTCGAGCTTGAGTTGCTTGATCGACAGCACCTTTCCGACAAGCTCGTCCCCGATCGTTTCGAGTTCGCTGGAAATTCCACGGGTGGGCTTCGAGATGAAATCGACGGCGCCCAGCTCGAGGGCCTTGAAAACGTTCTCCCCCTCGCTCTGCGAGCTGACCACGAGAACCGGCGTGGGCTGCCGCACCATGAGCACCCGGAGCAGGCTGAAGCCGTCGAGCTTCGGCATTTCGAGATCGAGCGTCACGAGATCCGGTCGCAGGTCCAGCGCGCGGCGCAATCCTTCCTCGCCGTCCTTCGCCGTTCCCACGACCTCGATGAAGGGCGAGCGTTCGAGCATCTTCGTGATCGTCCGGCGGTTGTAAGCCGAATCGTCGATCACCAGAACCCGAATGCCCTGCCGATTTCCGTTGCCTTTCGCCATTCCCGCCTCGTATCCCGGCTCTCTCCCCGGAAGTGGCTCAGAAAATGCGCCGCTTCCTGGGTTTCTGGTAAACCAGATCGTTCTTCAGGTGCCTCAGCTCGTAAGAAGACGTGATGTTTATGAGAGATTCAGAATGGCCGAGCATGAGGAACCCGCCCGGCGCCAGCCTCTCGCCCAGGCTCTCTATCAACGCTTTCTTGGTAGATAGCTCGAAGTATATGATGACGTTCCGGCAGTAGATGACGTCCATCGTGCGGAGGAGATTGATCTTTGGTCGGTCGACGAGATTCATGTAGCTGAAGTTGACGAGCTTCTTGACATCTTCACTTATCTGCCGCCTTCCGCCGTCTTCCTTGAAGTACCGATCGATGTAGCCCTTCTCCGTGACCCGGAAGGATGAGTTGCCATAACTCCCCTTCCTGGCGATCTGGAGCACCCGGCGGTTGATGTCGCTGCCGAATATTTCCACGCGCCAATCGTTGAAGAGCTTCGATTCCATGATGAGCATTGCGAGCGTGTACGGCTCCTCTCCGCTCGAGCAACCGGCGCTCCAGATGCGGAGAGTCCGGTCGCCCCGCGACAGCTTCTCCGCGTGAAGTTCGGGCAGAATTTCGTCCTTGAACGCCTTCAGCTGACGCTCTTCCCTGAAGAAGTAAGTCTCGTTCGTCGTGACGGCGTCGATGACCGAATCCATCTCTTCATCCTTCCGCTTGTCGTAACGGAGGAAGTAGTAGTAGTCGCGGTAACTGCGGATCCGGCGCGCGCGGACGAGCCTGGACATCCGCTTCTCGAGGATCGGCTTTGAGCTTTCCCCGAAATGGATCCCGCTCTCAGCGCGGATGAAATCCCGGAGAAGCTTGAAGTCCTCGTCATTCATCTGGAGCCTGGCCTCAAGGCCAGAGCCCTCCAGAAGACTTTCGAATTTCGGCACGACAGCCATTCTTGACCACCCGCCCCGGCGCTCCCGCCGGGTTAGCTAGCTACTCTTCGGCGCGTTTCCGCATCCCGGCCGCCAACCCTTTCGATCGCATAGCCGAGCATCTCCCGAACCGCCTGGTCCCCTTCACCCTCATGCCGCGCGGTGAGCGCGGGAAGCGTCTCGAGGACCCGGTGAATTCCTGCGAACCGCGCAACCATCAGGCGCACGTCCGAATCTTCATGTCCAAGAAGCCTGCAGAGCGCGCGGCCGAGGCATTCCTGCTCCCTCGGCGATCCGACGCGCTCGAGCCCCTGAAGCGCTACGCGGACAACTTCGGGATCGTCGCGATCGAGCGCCTTGATCAGATCCTCCGCGGCGTTCTCCCCGACCAGCGTAACAAGCGCTTCCAGCCCCGTGATGAGCGCGATCCCGTCCGCCTGGGCCAGCGCCAGCCGCAGAGCATCGGCCCGGGACGCGTCCCCGCACTCCCCCAGGCCCCGTAGCGCGGCGCAGCGGACCCAGAGATCCTCGTGATCCAGCATGAGCATCAGATTCTCGGCCGCACGCGGATCGCCGCTGCGTCCCCACAGATCGGCGGCGATAGCGCGCACCTCGGCGCTCTCGTCCGTCAGGGCCAGCTGAAAGGTGTCCCTGAACCTTGCGAATTCAAGCCGGCCAAGCGCCTCGAGGGCAGCCTGCCGCACGGCGGCGCTCTCGTCGCGCATGGCATCCAGCACACGCTCGATCCCCTCATCGAGCCCGACCGCGCCGAGCACCCGCACGACGTTTGCCCGGATGAACTCCCCGGACGAGCGCGTCATGGATGCAACGGCCTCCAGCACCTCGCGTCCGTGGACGCTCGCAAGGTCCTTGATCGACTTTACCGCGGCTTCCTGGACCCCCGGGAAATCGTCCGCGAGAAGCGCCGTCAGGCGGGAGAGCGATTCAATGGCGTCCAGCCGGCCCAGCGCAACGGCCGCTGCCGCCCGGACCCCGGGCGACTCGTTGTCGATCGCAAGGCGAAGGGAAGGGATTGCGGATGCGCTGCCGAGGCACCCGAGCGCCGTGCAGGCCAGCGCCATCTGCTCGTCAGGCAGCTCACCGAAGTTCTGAACAAGGATGTCCCTTGCCGGCCGGCCGATGCGCACGATCGCGTCGAGGGCGAAAGCCGAAACGGGCTCGTCGGCGGCGGCTTCCAGGAGCGGCAAGGTTGCGGCTCCGTCGCCGAGAAACCCGAGAATCTGGGCCACGGACATGCGCCGGTTCAGATCGGCCGAATCGAGATCCTGCAGGAGCGCCTCGACGTCGGCTGCGGGGACGTTTCGCCGGATGCGCTCACCCAGCGCCTCCCGGAAACCCCGGTCACCGGAACCGTGATAGAGCTTCATGAGCGAGCCGGCCGCGGCCACCCGGCTGGCCGTCGAGCGCTCGCCCAGTCCCTTCACCAGGACTTCGACGGCCGCAAGATCGCGGATGTTCCCGAGACATTCGTAGACGGGCTTCCGGAGAAGCGGCTTCTGCAGGAGCGGCGTGATCGCATCCAGCGGGACGGACCGCCCGATCGTGAACAGGGCCCTCAGAGCGCCGTACTGAAGCTGCAGGTCGTCGCGCCGAAGGGCGTCGAGGAGGGACGCGACGGCGGCTTCACTGCCGATCAGCCCCAGGTTCTCCGCGGCGGTCGCCCGAACGTTCTCGTTCGAGTCGCCCATCGCCCCCACCAGCGCCGGAACGGCGCGTTCGTCGCCGATTCCGCCGAGAATATCGATCACGAATTTCCTGACGTCTTCATCCGGCGAGGAGACGTGGGGCAGCAAGGCGAGCACCGCCATCTCGCCCATGCGTATGAGGGTCTCGACGCAAGCGTTTCTGAGTCCGGCATTGTCCTCGGCATGGAGCCCGTGAATGAGCGCATCGATCGCCTCGGCGGGTTCGGTGTAAGTCAGCAGGGCCTCGACCGAGGTCTTCCGGACGCGCCAGCTCTCATCGCCGGTCGCCCGGATGAGCAGGCGCAGGACGTCGGGCCCGGAGGCCTGGAAGAGAGACTCCACGGCCTCCCTCCGGGCCTCTTCGTCGCCGCAGTTCAGCGCTTCCTCGACCTTCTCAAAAATCGTCATGACCGGTCCCGAATTCCGCCGACGGAATATCATCGGCTACCGCATGCTCGTCATCAGCCGGATCTGTCCCGGCCTCCGCGTCGTCGGGGATGCCAAGATCACGCCGTTTGCGATCGACGAAGGCGTCGAGCGCCTCGCGAATGAAGTCGCTCTCGGCAGCTACTGCCTCGTCGATGCGGGATCTGAAGAGCTTGTACCCCTCCTCGAGATCGTCCCGGATGAGGGCGGGCAGACCGCCCGATCGAAGTCCCTGCTCAACGATCTCGGGGTTGTACAATGCGATGTCGCTCACGATGATGCGTGCGAGCCTCCGGGCTCGCTCGCGCATTTCCTTCCGGGGATCATCTTCGGCGGTGACCCGCTCCGGTTCGGGCAGCGGGTCCTCCGGCTCTGCGAAAGGACGTTCTTCCGGCTGCGCCGCGATCTCGGCGGCCGCCGGTTCGACGAGTCCGGCCGCGGCCTCATGGTCAATACCTGGCGCAGACCCCGGCGGCTCCACGGTAGCGCCCGCATCTTCGCCGCCATGCAGCAGGCGGTGGACCTTGCCCGCCAGCTCGCCCGGGATCTCGCTCTCCTCGACGACGTCATCCGCCCCGTAATAATTCTCGGGCGTGCGCCTGTAGCGCCCCTGGTTGTGTTCAGTCGCCACGAGAATGACCTTGACGTAGCGCAGGCTTTCGTTGCGCTTGAGAAACTCGCAAATCTCGAAGCCGTACATCTTCGGGAGGGCGACATCTATCACCGCCACGCCGGGCCGCTCCCGCTGGATCTTCATGAGCGCGTCGACACCGTCCCCCGAAATCAGAACTTCGTAATTCGCCTTCTCGAGAGCCCCTCTCATCGCGGCCGCCACAACCGGCTCGCCGTGGGCCACCAGTATTCGCCCCCTCCCTTCGGCTGCGTTCCCTTGCGCCGGGTCCACGCTCTCCCTGGGGGGGCCGACAGGCGCGGCGCTTTCCACGACGCGCTTGCGCACGGCAAACAGATTCTGGCAGCGGGCGCACCGGAGGCGCACACCGGGTGGTTTGATCCGCCCTTCGTCAATCCTGAACTTCGCCTTGCAAGAGGGGCACGCAACAATCATGAGATTCCTCAGCTGCAGAGTTCACAAAGGGAGTCCGGCTGCCTCTCGGGGTCAGCCCGGCTCCTGGTTTCCGGCCGATCCGTCGGGAGCGTCTGTGCTCTCGCCGAGCTGGAAACGACCGACTTCTTGTTTGAGCACGTCCGCTTCGGACACCATTCCCTTGACCACACCGCCCATCTTCAGCGCGGCGTCCTGATTCTGCTCGGCGCGTTCGCGGATGTGCTCCAGAGCGACCACCGCCTGCTCGGTCCCCCGCAGCTGCTCCTGAATTGCGCCGTTGATCTGCTGCACCATGTCCCGGATGTTCTCGATGCTGGTCGTGATGCGACCCGATCCGCGCGCCTGCTCGAGGATCGTCCCGCGCACCTGCTGCGCCACATCGCGCATGGACATCGATGCCGTCATGACCCGTTCGGAGCCTCGCGATTGCTCGACCATCGCGCCTTTGATCTGTGCGACCATCTCCCGCACGCGTTCCATCGCGTTGACGACCGAGCGGGAGCCCTTGGTCTGCTCCGCGCTGGCCTGCGCGATCTCGCCGATCATCTCCCCCGAACGGCGAGCGCTGGCGGTGATCTCGTCCAGCGCCCTTCCTGCCTCGCGTGACAGCCGCTCACCCTCCACGACCTGCTCGGCTCCGCGCTTGACAACCATGATCGCGTTTCCGGATTCGTCCTGGACCGCCTTGATCAGCTTGCCGATCTCCTTCGTGCTCGTGCCCACGCGGTCCGCCAGATCCTTGATCTCGTCCGCAACCACCGAGAACCCCCGGCCATGCTCTCCTGCCTGGGCCGCAATGATGGCGGCGTTCAGGGCGAGCAGGTTGGTCTCTTCGGCCACCTCGTCGATGACGTTCAGGATCTCTCCGATTTCTTCGGCGCGCGCGCCAAGCTTCGTAATGACCTGCTGCGCCTCTTCCGAACCGGTGCGAATGGACTCGATGCCCAAGATCGTGGCAAGCACCCGCTCACTCCCCGTCTCGGCAGCCCTGACCATGTCGACCGAGAGGTTGTGCGTCTCGTTCGCGTTCTCCTCCACCTGCCGGATCGACGCAGCCATCTCCTCCATCGAGCAGTTTGTCTCCTCCGCAACCTCCGACAGACCCTCCACGTTTCGCGCAACCTCGTGAATCGAAGAGGTCATCTGTTCGATGCTCGAGACCGACTCATCGACGCTGCGCCCCAGGCTCTCGACGTTTCCGCTGACCTCCTCGACCGTCGCCCCCATTTCGAGGATCGAGCTGGAGGATTCCTCGGCCGAGACGCTCAGGTGCTCAGTGTGCTCTGCGATGCCCTTTATCGACGCGTTCATCTGCTCGAAAACGCTCGTCGCATCGAGCACGCTCGAGCTCTGCTCATCACTCGACTCCATGACCGCCTGGCTCATCGTGGCCACCTCGGCGCTCATTTCCTCGACGCCGCTGGTATTGTCCTTCACGTGCAGGATCATTTCGCGAAGGCGGAATGACATATCGGAAAGCGACGCAGCGAGACTACCCAGCTCATCCTCGCTTTCGATCCGAAGGGGCGTGGTGAGATCACCCGACGCGATCCGCTTGGACCACTCCGCCATGCGCTGAAGTGCCCGGTTGACCTCGTTCGCCGCCAGGAGAGCCAGTCCGACGGCGATGGAAAGGCTCGTGAAGAACTGGAGCGCAAGGGTGCGGTGGAGCACCGTTGCGGCGTGCGAGGCGAGGCCCGTGGGGGTGTAGAGGGCCAGGCGCCATGGCTTGCCGGGCACGCCTTTTCCGAAGATCACCTGGCCGTTGGGCGCGTCTCCGCTCCCATCGCGCGTGCGCAGGGCGGCGATACCGTGGGCGTCGCCAGCAAAAGCCAGGCGCTTACCTGCCTGATCGAGGAGCGCTACAGCGGATCCCGGCTCCATGCCGGCCTGGTCCGCGAGGGCGCCCAGATTCAGATTCGAAGCCTTGTCCACGGGGAGGCGGGAGAGTTCCGACCGCAGGCTTTCGAACACCGCCCGCGAGCTTTCCATCTTTGCCTGCTCGACGGCCCGCTGGGTCTGCTCGTAGAACATGAGCGCCGAGAAGGCGAGGGTCACGAAGACGATCGACACGAAGGTCGTGATCAGCTTTGCGCGAAGGCCGATGCGTATGACGCCCTCGCCGAAACCGCGGATGCTCCGATAGCGCTGGAAGGACGCCCGCACCGGATTCAGGAACTGCTTCGAGATGTAGAACATGAAGATGCTGGCGATGATGCCCTGGCTGAACCCCGAAAAGCAGATTTTCAGGAAGTCGAATCCGCTGATGCCCTCGAAGGCGAACATGAAAGCGCCCACCAGGAGCGTTCCCGCGCCCCAGAAGCCCACACCCACGATCAGCAGGAAGCGGGGATGGTTCATCACTTGGGTATAGACCCGCCGCGCCTCCGTCTCGTCAGCGGGAGGCTTCCCCTCCTGGACCGCGTTCCAGTAGCGCATAATCCTCTGCTCGCGCGAGCGCACTATCGCCCTGGACGAAATGAACAGCAGCGGGAAGACGCCGGCCACGAAGAGGAGCATGTGCTTGACCTGATCCGGATCGAACCGGATCAGGCTCACCACGAAGAACGTGACGAGAACCGTCGCCAGGAGAGAGACGAACGCGGGCCACACCACGAGATTCGTCTGGATGTTTATCTTTGCTTTCTGGCTCATGCCGGGACTCCTGCCGGAGCTTCGCCGCCGACGTCGTCGAGCATGCGGTCCGCGTTTATAAGCATGTAGAGATCGCCGTCACGCGTACACATGGCGGTGATAAAATCGTAGCCGAGATCCTTTGCCATTCGCGGGGGCGCTTTCATTTCCGACGCAGGAATGCGCATGACCGGGAGCAGCTCGTCGACGAGCAAGCCCGCCAGCCTGCCGCGCAGGATCGTCACGATGATGCGCGCTTTCGGCCCGGCATGGTCCGGCGCGATCCCGGTGTGCCAGCGCATGTCAAGAATCGGAATAAAACCTCCTCGCAGATCGACTACGCCCGCAATGGCGGGTGGCGAGTTGGGCATGGCCGTCATC
>JAUYMQ010000127.1 GCA_030698575.1 Deltaproteobacteria bacterium | reverse complement strand
AGCCCATCTTTGGGTGCGAGACCTATGTGGCGCCGGGCGATCGCCGCGATAAAGAATCGAGGGCCAGCTACGCCGACACGAATCACCTGGTGCTCCTCGCGATGAACAAGAAGGGGTACCAGAACCTCGTGCGCCTTGTCTCGCTGGCCTACCTGGAGGGGTTCTACTACAAGCCGCGCGTCGACCGGGCGCTCCTGCAGGAGCACGGCGAGGGCCTCATCGCGCTCTCGGCCTGCCTCGGCGGCGCGGTGGCCACACACATCCAGGACGGCGACCGCGACCGGGCCTACCAGGAGGCCGAAACACTCGCCCGGATCTTTCCCGATCGCTTCTACATCGAGATCCAGCGCAACGGCGCGCCCCGGCAGGAAGAGGTCAACCAGGAACTCATCAGCATCGCTGCCGAACTGGGCCTGCCTGTCGTCGCGACCAACGACTGCCACTACCTCAAGCGCGAGCACGCCAAGGCGCACGACGCGCTTCTCGCCATCCAGACCCGCGACGTGCTTTCCAACCCCGATCGCTTCAAGTTCGAGTCCGACGAGAACTACCTGAAGAGCCCCGACGAGATGTACGCGCTCTTCGCAGACATGCCCGATACCGTGAAGCGCAGCGTCGAGATTGCCGAGCGCTGCAACGTCGAGCTCGAACTGGGAAACCACCACTACCCGAACGTGCCCGTGCCCGAGGGGCACACGCTCGACTCTTTCCTGATCGAGAGCGCCGAGCAGGGGCTCGTCGAGCGTCTGGCCGAGGTCGATAGCACGCTGCACGATGAATACCGGACCCGGCTCGCCCATGAGCTGTCGGTCATCGGGAAGTGCGGCTACGCGGGCTACTTTCTCATCGTCGCCGACTTCATTCACTACGCGAAATCCCGCGACATCCCCGTGGGCCCCGGGCGAGGCTCGGCCGCGGGAAGCCTTGTGGCCTACGCGCTGGGCATCACCGACATCGATCCCATCCGCTACGATCTCTTCTTCGAACGATTCCTGAACCCCGAGCGCGTAACCCCGCCGGATATCGACGTCGACTTCTGCATCGAGGGGCGCGACGAGGTCATCCGCTACGTCCAGGAGCGCTACGGCGGCCCCTCGAACGTCGTGCAGATCATCACCTTCGGAAGGATGCAGGCCAAGGCCGTCATCCGCGACGTGGGGCGCGTGATGAGCATTCCCTACGGCGATGTCGACCGCATCGCCAAGCTCGTGCCCAACCAGCTCAACATCACGCTCGACGAGGCGGTGGCCCAGCAGCCCAAGCTCCGGGATCTGGAGAAGACTGACGCGACCGTGGCGGAGCTTCTCTCGACTGCGCGCAATCTGGAGGGGCTCGTCCGCCACGCATCGACCCACGCCGCGGGGGTCGTGATCTCCAACACCCCGCTCATCGATCACGTGCCCCTCTACATGGACAACAAGGGGAACGTGGTCACCCAGTTCGACATGAAGAGCGTCGAGAAGATCGGGCTCATCAAGTTCGACTTCCTGGGACTGAAGACGCTCACGCTCATCGACCGCGCGGTGAAGATGATCCGCCGGAAGCCCGGGTTCGAAGGGTTCGACATCCGCAAGATTTCCCTCGACGATCGGCCCGTCTACGAGCTGCTCGGCCGCGGCGACGCCCGCGGCGTCTTCCAGCTCGAGTCGAGCGGCATGACGGAGCTCTTGATCAAGCTGAAGCCCGAGCGCATGGAAGACATCGTGGCGTTGCTCGCCCTCTATCGCCCGGGGCCGCTCGAATCGGGGATGGTCGACGACTTCCTGAAGCGCAGGCACGGCAAGGTCGAGGTCGAGTACACGCTGCCCGAGCTGGAGCCCATTCTGAAGGACACCTACGGCACCATCGTCTATCAGGAGCAGGTCATGCAGATCGCGGCCGAGCTTGGCGGGTTCTCGATGGCCGAGGCCGATCTGCTCCGCCGCGCCATGGGGAAGAAGATCGCCGAAGAGATGGATCGGCAGCGCGAGCGCTTCCGCGACGGCGCGCGGCGCAACAAGATTGACGAGAAGAAGGCGCTCAAGGTCTTCGACCAGATGGCCAAGTTCGCGAAGTACGGTTTCAACAAATCACACAGCGCTGCCTACGGCCTCATTGCCTACCAGACGGCCTACCTGAAGACGCATCATCCCGTGGAGTTCATGGCCGCCTTGCTCTCGAGCGAGAAGCAGAACACCGACAAGATCATGCGCTACATGGCCGAATGCCGCGACCACAAGATCGACGTCCTCCCGCCAGACGTGAACGAGAGCCAGAGCGACTTCGCGGTCGTCGAGGGGAAGATTCGCTTCGGCCTGGCAGCGGTGAAAAACGTGGGCGGCGGCGCGGTCGAGGCCATGATCGAGGCGCGTGAAACCGCCGGCGAAGACGAGGGGGGGCCGTTCAAGACCCTCGACGATTTCTCGCGCAGGGTTGATCTCGGGCGGGTGAACCGCCGCGTGACGGAGAGTCTCATCAAATGCGGCGCTTTCGACGGCCTGGCGCGGGCTCAGGGCACCACTCGCGCAGGATTCATGGCGGCGCTCGATCGGGCGCTCGATGCGGGGCAGAAGGCGCAGCGGGAGCGCGCGTCGGGGCAGGGCAATCTCTTCGGAGGGTCGGTGGTCGTGCAGGAGGGGCCGCCGATGGAGGCCGTCCCCGAGTGGCCCGAGAATCAGGTGCTGGCCTACGAGAAGGAATCGCTCGGCTTCTACATCACCGGCCACCCGCTCGCGCAGCACGCCGATCTGCTCAGGCGCTTCACCGACGCGCGGACAATCGACGTCGCAGAGCTGGCGGACAGCCGCGAGATACGCATGGGGGGCGTGGTTCAGTCGCTTCGTGAGGTGCGCACCAAGAAGGGGCAGCTCATGGGCTTCGTCTCGCTCGAGGATCTCGACGGCTTCATCGAGGTGATCGTGTTCCCCGCCATCTACACCGAGGTCAGCACGCTTCTGAAATCGGAAACCCCCATCGTCGTGACGGGCACGGTCGAGCACGGCGGCGAGACCGACAAGATCATCGCGCGCGACATCTTCCCCCTCGCCGAGGTGCAGGAACGGCTCACCGTTCCCTTCCACCTGCGGCTCGCCGCGCCCGGCCTCACGGGCGAGCACTTCGAGAAGCTCCGTGGAATCCTCAAGGCCCACCCCGGCCCCTGTCCCAGCGTGCTTCACCTGGTGGTGCCCAATCGCAGCGAAACGATCATCGCGCTTCCCGATGCCCTCCGTGTGAAGCCTGGCGCGCCGCTCGAGGAGGCTCTCGAGAAAGAGCTGGCGGCGACATTCCCCGGCAAGGAGGCCGGGCCGGGGCTTGCGGCGGGCGCCGTCGTCGATCCGGGCGCCGGGCTCGGCATGGATGAACTCGCCAGCCTGGCGCGGCACGAGGAATTCGAGAGTTACGAGGGGTATGACGGCTACGATCAGGACGAAGACTACGGCGACGACTCCGGGGCCGCGCATCCTCATGGCTGAGCGCTCCGCCGCCGGCCGGCCCCTGACCGGACTGCTGTTTCTGGCCCTCCTCGGGATCGCCTGGGGAAGCCCCCGGGCGGTCGCCGCCCCCGCGCCTCCCGCCGAGGCCGCTCCCGCAGACTCAGCTCACAATGTGCAGGCTTCCCCTGACGGCGCGCCCCGGGTGACCCTTCTCCTGCTTCCAAGCATCCAGGCGGCCGGCGCGTCCGAGCTGAGCCCCTGGGGTTCCGCGGCGGACGCCCCGCGCTTCGCGCTCCTCGAGAAGGGCCTGGCGGCCCGCCTCGGAGACGCGGGATTCTCGGTGATCACGACGGCCGAGGCGATCGCCAAACCCGGCACCCGGCGCATCCTTTGGGAAGCATCCGTCCCGCTGACGCCCC
>JAUYMQ010000288.1 GCA_030698575.1 Deltaproteobacteria bacterium | reverse complement strand
GCGCAGCGCGAGCTGCGCGGCGCCGCGCACGGCGGCCACGCCGCGCGCCTGCGGGTATTGCCGCGCGTAGTCGGTGTACGTCGCAAACGCCAGATCGTAGCGGCCGTCCTTCTCCTGGCAGCCGCCGATGATCATCGGCGCGAGCGGATCGGCCGGCGCCAGCAGCTGGCCTGAGCGGGCGACGACGACGGCGGTATCGCAGCGGCTGGCGGCGAGCAGCGCGGCGGCGAGCCGGAACCGGATCTGGGCATCGTTGGGCTGCTGGCGGGCGCGGGCTTGAAGGGCGGGGATCTCAGCGGGTGTGACGGGTGCCGGCCGGCCGCCGGCACAGGCCAGGCCCGCGAGGCCCCCAAAACAGCTCACACCCAGGATCAGATACCGCCGACCGGCCAAGCGCCAACTCCGCCGCGAGAAGGGGGTGAAAAGATGCCGGGGGTGGAAGGCCCCGCAAGGGGCGAAGGCTACCGCGCGCCGCGGCGGCGGGCTATGACGCGCATCACCCGGGCTCCGCCCCGACTGACCCTATTAAAGAAGGGGCGGGGATGCCACCACGCGGTGGGCGGACAGTACCGCGGGCGATGCCGCCGGCTCACTCGATGTCTTGGAGCAGCTGACGCATCTTGCGCGCGAGATCCTCGATCTGCTTGAGCCCGGCGAGCGCTTCCGCATCGAGCTTTTCGGGGGACAGCAGCAGCAGCTGGGTTTCGGCGAGAATCGCCGCAAGGGGGTTGGACAAGTCGTGCCGCAGCTTCGACATCGCGGTCCGCGAATCCGCCATCACAGCAGCGAGCGATAGAGGTCGCGGAGGTGATGATCGCGCAGATCGCGCACCGACTGCCAGAGGTCTTGCTCCGACGTCGCGCAGAAGATTTCGGCGCTGGAGCGCTCGGCCTCGGTGCCTTCCGCCCCGAACAAAATCCGGCCCCGCCACATGCCATCTTCACTGCGGCGCAGGGAGAGACGAATGTCTATGGGTTGACCGTCGAAGCGGATGGGAGCGAGGTCGTGAAGGACCGTATCAGAAGCTGCAGCGGGCGAGTATCGGACAGGTTGGGCTGGCATGCCGATCCAGGGGCTGGTTTGAAACAACATTGTAGATGGCTTGAGGTTATGCAATAGTGCGAGAGGTACGCGGTACGCGGTGCGCGGGCCGGCCTGCCCGCGTACCGCTCACCGCTTACCGCGCACGCCTTACGAGCGGAACGGTACGGGCGCGAAAGTAAGCAGGAACAACACCAGGCTCGCCCAGGCGAGCCAGCGCCGGGAGGGCGGGAGGGGGCGATAGACGTCGAGCACCGGCGGATGCACGAATCGGCCGCGCGACAAGAGCAGCACGATGAAGCCCCAGAACAGCCAGCCACGCCAGAACATCCCCAGCAACATCACGCAGATCCAGAACCCGACCGCCACCCGGCGGTGCCAGCGCGGCAGCGCCGCGAACAGAATGTGGCCACCATCGAGCTGACCCATCGGCAGCAGGTTCAGCATGGTCACGAACATGCCGACCCATCCGGCGAACGCCGCCGGGTGCAGCCCAATGATGCCGCCTTCCGGGAACGTGAGCTGGCGGAGCAGCAGCGTGATGAGCGAGTCGCCGAGCGGTGTGACGCCGACGCCCCCGACCAGCAGGATCATCCCTTCACCCACCGGCTCCCACGGCAGCGTCTGGTCCACGGGGAGGGGCGTGCTCAGCGCCAGGCCAATCCAGAGCGTGGGGAGGGCGACGAGAAAGCCGGCAAACGGACCCATCGCCCCGACGTCGAGCAGCTGGCGGCGGTCGGTGAGCAGGGTGCGCAGCCGGATGAAGGCTCCCAGCGTGCCGATGCCGGGGAGCGGCGGCACGGGCGGCGGACCGGGGAGGAAGTAGGGGGGCGAAACGTCGAGCTGGTAGTACCGCGCCGTCAGGTAATGCCCCATCTCATGACACAGCAGGATCGCAAACAGCGGCAGCGAAAACGAAAGGCCCCAGGAGAGCGGTACCAGGAAGTCCAGGCCCTGGGCGAGGGCCCCGAATCCAAAGCCGACGTCGGGCGAGACGCCGCCGGCAATCATCGATCCCGCGACGGTGGTGGTGAACAGCGTGATCAGCGCGAGCAGCGCGTGCCATCCCCACGATTCGCGGCGCCGCGGGCTCGTGACGCGGGTGAGCACGAGGTGGCGGCCGTCGGGCTCGTCGGACCAGTAGTAGGTGCCGGGCCACGCGGCGAGTACGGCGCCGAGCGGCGCGGAGGGCGTGGCGTGCGCGGGATCTACAAGCGCGTCAACGACTTCGCGGTCGTGGAGGGGGATGGTCCGCCACGCCAGCAGGAAGGGGGCTAGGCTCACCGCCGGTCTTGACGCCCGGTTGATGGCGGCCTACTATCCTTCCTTCGCACACCGCCACATTCCCAAGTTTCCATTATCAACGAGAACCACTCCCCCAGGGGTTTCCCCCGCCTTATCGCAACATGGAGCTGAAGCACACGTGGATATCGCCGAACTGAAGAGAAAGTCCGTCGCGGAACTGCACGCGATGGCCGAGAGCCTCAACATCACCAACTACTCCGGGCTCCGCAAGCAGGATCTCATATTCCGGATCGAGCAATCGCTGCTCGACTCCGACACCGTTCTTCGGGGCGAGGGCGTCCTGGAGATTCTGCCCGAAGGCTATGGGTTCCTCCGCAGTCCCGACTGGAACTACCTGTACGGCCCCGACGACATCTACGTCTCGCCCAGCCAGATCAAGCGGTTCGACCTGCGCACCGGCGATACGATCATGGGCCAGGTCCGCCCGCCCAAGGAAGGCGAGCGCTATCTCGCCCTCCTCAAGGTCGAAGTC
>JAUYMQ010000107.1 GCA_030698575.1 Deltaproteobacteria bacterium | reverse complement strand
TCCCGCAAGCCGCGATCCAAGCGTTCCACACCCCGGGCGAAACCGGAGGCCCGGACGCCGGCCCTTCGCCTGGCCCGCTGGCTGGCGCTGAACGAGAAGCGCCTCGCCGCGGCGGGCGCCGGGGCCCGGACAGCCGGCGAGCGGCGCCTTCTCCGAAACCTCCTGGCCGAAGTGAAGGTACGCCTGGGCGCGAGGGCGCGACCGGGGAACGACCGATCCCGTCACGCGCGCGCTTCTTCTTGGCGCGCTTCGCGATCGCACCATCACCCTGCTGGGCGATCTTCCCGCCCGTGAGGCAGGGACCCTTCGCCGGAAAGCAGGCCGCGTCTTCGATTCTGTCCTCTCCGGATCCCTCTCCCCGGCCCTTTCCACCTCCATGAGCCGCGGCGAAGCCCGCCCCAAGCCGTCCGCCCGCGACGATGACGAAGAGCTGACGCGCCTCCTTCTGGAGCGAGTCTTCGAAGATTCCGAGCAAGCTGTCCTCGTCTACGATCGGGCAGGCACCCTCCTCCACGCGAATAGCGCCGCCGCCCGATGGTACGGCTACCCCGAGCGTGCGATCCGCGGGATGAATGTGACGGAATTCATCGCCCCGCCCTACCGCAACCAGTTCAGATCCCTCCTCCGAAAACTCCTCCGCAATCAGCACAGCGTAATCGAGGCCACTCATGTCCGTAGGGACGCTTCGCGCTTCAACGTCGAAGTATCCAGCTGGGTTCTTCGGGGAGGAAAGCGACCGTGGCTGGTTTCGATTCTTCGGGACGTCACGGAACGAAGGCGTACCGAGAATGCTCTCGAGTTGGTTCTGTCGAGCGCCCGCTGCCTGCTCTGGCAGGCCACGGTGGACTCTCCCGGGAGTTCCGCCAGGTGGGCTCCGGCGCCGCTCGACGACCTGGCGGCGCAGGCCTTTCTCCCGTTGCGCCTGCGCCGCGGCGAAGGCTATGGCCAGGCCTTCCTGCGGTCCCGGAGCGATCCCGATGGCGAAAACGCCCGCAGGGCCATGGCCGAAGCCATCCGGAAGGGAGAGCCTTCCTACAGCCAGGAGTTGGCCTGCCTCGACGTGTCCGGCGAGACGCGCTGGATCCACGAAGACGTGCGCATCGAGCCGATCGGGCTCGGTCGCTGGCGCCTCACCGGCCTCTGCACCGATCTCACCGTAAGGCGCAACGCCGAGGAGGCTGTGCGTGAGAACGCTCAGCGATTCCAGAAGGTGTTCGAGGAGGGGCCGCTGGGAATGGCTCTCGTCGATCCCGACTTCGCCTTCCTCCGGATCAACAGTACGTTCTGCAGAATGCTGGGGTACTCCGAGACCGACCTCATCGGAAGGCGCTTCGCTCATATCACCCACCCCGACGACATCGACCAAAACGTGAGCCATGTTCGCCGACTCTTCGCCGGCGAGATCCCGTCCTACACCACGGAAAAACGCTACCTGAAGAAGAACGGGGAAGTGCTGTGGGCGAGCCTCACATCGAGCGTCATAAGGGACACTGAGGGAAAACCTCTATATGGACTCGAGATGGTCGAGGACATCAGCGATCGTCGGCGGGCGAGCGCCGAAATGGAACGTCGGGTCAACGAGCGAACCCAGGCGCTCACCGAGAGCCACCGTCGCAACGAGATCATCCTGCGCACGGCCATTGACGGCTTCTTCGTGCTCGACGCGAAAGCCAGGTTCATCGAGGTGAACGACTCCTACTGCGTGATGACCGGCTATTCACGCGACGAGATCCTGCGCATGGGGCTCCCCGAACTCGAAGGGATCGCCTCCGAGAAGACCATCGCCAGGAACCTGCTGGCGCTCAGGCGCGGGGGGGGCCACCGGTTCGAGACCCGGCACCGGCGAAAGGACGGGAGCCAGATCAACGTCGAGATCAGTGTGAACTATCTCCCGGACGATGAGGGGGGACGCTACATCGTGTTCGCCCGGGACATCACGGCCCGGAAGCGGGACCTCAAGGCCCTGATGGACAGCGAGGAGCGGTTCAGGGCCATCTTCGAGAACGCGCCGATTCTCGTCGACAGCTTCGACGAGAACGGCCGCTGTTTGCTCTGGAACAAGGAGTGCGAGAAGACGCTCGGCTGGACGCGGCAGGAGATCCTCGAAAGCGATGATCCGCTCGCGCTCTCTTATCCGGATCCCGAAATCCGGGCGAAGGTTTTAGAGGTCATCCAGCGCGCCGACGGGCGGTTCCGTGAGTACGAGGCCAGGGCGAAGGACGGCACGCCCCGCGTCCAGCTCTGGGCCAACTTCAAGCTCCCGACCGGATCGCGCATCTCGACCGGGGTGGACATCACGGCAAGGAAGGAGGCGGAGAACGCGCTGCGTGACGCCAGGGACGAACTGGAGCGGCGCGTCGAGGAGCGCACGGCCGAGCTCCGCAACGTGATCGGGGCGCTCGAGCAGGAGGTGGCCGAACGCGAGCGGGCGGAAGTCGAGGTGAGGGAATCGGAGGAAAAGCTCGCCTCCCTCATCGAGAACGCCTCCGAGGCGATCTGGTCCGTCGACGCCGAGAAACGGATTGTCGCGTTCAACTCCTTCTTCCGCGAGCAGTTCCGACAGGCTTTCCGGACCGAACCCGCGGTGGGAAAGTCGACGGACGACCTCCTGACGGGCCCCACGATGGAGCCGATACGCGACTACCTGCGATCACAGCTCGACCGCGCCCTCGCCGGCGAAAGCTTCGCCGCGGACACGGCCTGGCGGCTTGACGGGAAAAAACACTATTTCATCGTTTCGTTCAACCCCGTCGTCGCAAGCGGGGTGGTCCGCGGCGCGACGGTCTACGCGAAGGACATCACCGAGCTGAAGCTGGCGGAAAAGGCGCTGGCCTACCAGGTCGGTTTTGAAAAGCTCATCGCGAGCATCTCACAGGCCTTCCTCAGCGTTGTTCCCGAGAACCTCGACCAGGCCATCGAGGAGATGATCCGCCTGACAGGCGAATTCACGCGGTCCGACCGCAGCCGGCTCTTTCTCTATGACCGGGATCCGCGAATCCTCGAGAGCGTCTACGAGTGGTGCGCGGAGGGAGTGGAGCCGAAGATCGACCGCGTGAGGAAAATGCCGCAAGATGCCGCACCACGCTTCGCTCGCGAGCTGCTCGAATCCGGAATAGTGGTGATAACGCGCCTCTCGGATCTCCCGCCGGGGAGTGAGCTGCTGGCGCACGAGTTCGAACGGGAGGGGATCCGCAGCCTCGTCGCCGTGCCGCTGCTCTCCAAGGGCGAACAGATCGGGTTCCTCGGCTTTCATTCCGTACGGAGAGAACGGGAATGGTCAGAGGAAACCGTCCGGCTGTTACGCATCGTCGGCGAGATCACCGCCAATGCCATCGAGCGCACACGGGCGCAGAAGGATCTCGGGGACCTCGGCCGGCGGCACCAGCTCATACTCGACTCGGC
>JAUYMQ010000096.1 GCA_030698575.1 Deltaproteobacteria bacterium | reverse complement strand
CATGAGCTGCATGAGCTGCGGATCAGGAGGCGGTTCCTGCTCCAGCCGATCGTAGAGGGCGATGCCCGCGAGATCGGGCTTCGCTTCGCGCAGGCCGTAGAAGTGTTTCTGCGCCTCACGCGGCTGGTTGCCGACGTAATGCACAAACGGACGATCGAGGACCGCCTTGGCGGCGTGGCCCAGCCGTGTGGCGAAAGCTCGCAGGATCGCGAGATCCGTGGAGCCTTCCAGGTAGAGCACCCAGCCGACCTCCTCCGCCTGGTAATAGTGCTCGAAGCCGATCTCCTTGAGTGCTTTCAGCACCTGGCTGCCGCGGTCATCGATGCGGTGCGGCTTGCCGACAAAGGCGATCACCACGTCGCGGTCCGCCGCCTCGTTGAGAAGGACCTCGGAGTGGCTGGCGGCGATGATCTGGCTGCCTGTCTCCGCGGCCGTCTCGGCGAGCACCTGGTAGATCTGCCGCTGGCGCAGGATCTCCAGATGCGCATCCGGCTCGTCGAGGAGCAGCACCGCGCCGGGGTTTACCGTCATGTGAGCGAGCAGCAACAACGTCTGCTGCTGGCCGCGGCCGCTGGAGGAGATGTCGAGCCGGACGCTGCCTCGCGCGTGGTAGGACATCACGATCTCGCCCCGCTCCCTGATGTATTCCGGCGGATCGAGCCGCGAGCCGAACAGGGCTTCCATCCGCTCCGTGATCCGCTGCCACCTGGCGTCCCCCTCCTCACTCTGCAGCACCTGGTAGCAGAGGTTGCGCATGACCTCGGCGGTGCGTCCCTCGCCGAGACGGACGTTGATCGCGCCCTCGTCGAGCCGGGTCTCATTCGCCGCGAGGCCGGACATGGGAGGCAGGTAGGCAATGCGGGTCCGAGCAGCTTCCGGCGGAACCTCCATCCGCCCGCCATCTGCCGAGGGCAGGGAGCGACAATAGAGTGACTCCTCGTTGGCGTAGTAGAACTCCAAGCCGCATTTCCAGGGCTTGCCACCGGAGACACCCTCGACGGTCACGTTGATGTAGACCTTTTTCGTTCCGGCGCCGCGCGCGGTTTCCTGTGTGTGCAAATCGCGCCAGAGCAGGTTCGCCGCCGGCACCGGGACCGTGATGAGGTCCCGCCGGTTGATGGTTACCCCAGGGCGCTCCTTCGGTACGTTGCCGGCGCCTCGTTTTTCGACCCACCGCTTGACGCCGATGTCCCAGAGGCCGAGCGCCTGCAAGGCCGATGTCTTGCCGGCGTTGTTGGGGCCGATGAGCACCACGCGGTCGCCGAGCTCGAGGTCGACTTCGTCGAACAGCTTGAAGTTCCTGATCGACAACCTGGTGATCACGGATGGTGTCCTCTCACGCTGGCTTCCCCGCCCCGGCCGGCAGCCGCCGCGGAGGCTGGCTCTCAGATAGCATGGCCGGTTGCCCATGCCGCACGGACTTCTCCCGCGCCGACGCCTTGTTGATCGCCTCCAGCGGCAGCGCCACCTCGATGAGCTTCTTACGGGTGGTCATTGCGTCGGAACTTTTGGCGCCGCCCCGAGACGCACCATAGAAGTCGTGCTATTCCAGGGTGTTACGGCGATATGGCGCAATCTTATGGCGCAAAAGCGGATTTCCGGTGCGGTCCGCTGCACCATTCATTCGCCTCCGCCCGCGAGCCAGCGTGCCCCGCGGCGCAGTCCGACGAGCCGCACGCGCCCTTCGCGGCGCAGCTCTGCGAGCAGACGCTTGAGTTGATCCCGCGACTGGGCCGGGAGGACCTGCTGCAACTCGGATAAGGGACAGCCCGCGTGCCCGCTCTCCCGAAGATGGCGAACCAGCAGCGCCTTGTTCGTCTCGCGGTCGAGTCCCCGCTTGCGCGTGTAGACCCCGGCCTTGCCGAGGTGGCGGTAGAAGCGCCGCGAAAGAAGCAGCCGGGCCCCGCGGCCGTGCCCGACCGGCTCCAGAACGCCGAGTTCGATGAGGTGTTCAACGAAGTGGAAGCCCCGCGATGCCATCTTGAACTCGACGCGGCTTCCCTCGGGGCTGTCAAGCAGGGCGTGGAACTCGTCGGGGGTGGTCATCTCGGCCCCTCCGCCCGAGCCAGGAGGTCCCCGAAGTCGTAGTTCACGCTCGTCACGCCGAAGTCCGGCTCACGCTGGAACGGGCGGCGCATGTAGTGCACGCGGTGTGTGTCGCCATCGAGGAACTCGACGATGGCCAGGATGAAGTCCTCGGGCTTGTTGAGCGAGTAGAGGATCTCGTTCCTGGTGACCGTGATGGTGGCCGCCCCGGCCACGCGACCCTTGACCTCGATGAAGCGCAGCTTCCCCGTCCCGGGCACACGGCTTTCGATGTCGTAGCCGCGTTTGTCGTACTCGCGGTCGGTTGGGTCGAAGCCGAGGCTGCGCTCGATCTCCATCACGATCGCGCGGGCTCGAGCGGCGGATGCCTGGGTATCCGCGGACACCGCCGTCGGCGGGAGCGGACGGCGCGTCATCGCGGCGATGAGCCCTGCGGGCACGACTAGAAGGCCGCCCAGGATCACAGGCGGCAGAGGAGCAATCTGACGCTCCAGCTTGAGTTCGTCCAGGCGCTTCTCGAGGCGGGCCTGCAGCGCGTCGGCGCGTTTGCGGGCCTCGCCGGAGTTCAGCCGGGCGTTCGGCCGCCCGGCCCGCTCCTGGAGCTTGAGCTCCTCGGCACGATGGTCCCAGTACGTGATTTCCTTGGTGAGCCGGTCCTTGACCGCGGTCTCGGTCTTGGCAGCCAGCGCCAGCTTGCGGGAGCGGACTTCTTCGAGGTGCTCGGGCACGACGTGGGTGATGGCGTGGGCCTGCGCGGCCTGCTCCAGCTCGCGGGTGATCCACGCGCACTCGGGGCGGCCGAGGATGGCGTCGATCGTGGGCTCGTCGGCTGTGAGCGGCCGATAGTCGAGGTAGGGGGCGTAGTGCAGGTGGCGGGCCTTGCCGGCGGCATCGAGCTCCACGTAGAGCATGCGCTTGGACACAACGCGCCGCTCGCCGGAACGGGTCAAGCTCGCGTCCTGGATCGCGTGCTCCAGATAGAAGAGCACACGGGGCTCCATGCCCGGGTCGCGCTCATCCACAAGCACCGTGCCCCGCCGGAGGAGATCCCGGTGCCGCTCCAGCATCAGGTCGATGGCGGCGTCGAGCAGCGGATGTCCCGGGCAGACGAAGGCGGCCAGCGGCTGGCCCTGTGGCGCCACGAGCGCCTTCTCGAAGGCGATCCGCTCGTACCGGTGGAGCACCGGCTGGCCGACGCCGATGAGGCGGTCGCGGTTGCGGACCGGCGCCGGGACGTGGGTGACTTCATACCGCCTCGGCTCCCGCTGCTTCACCGTGCCGCCGAGGCGCTGGAATGCCTCCAGGAAGAAGGACTCGATGTAATGCGGCTGGAGCCGCCGGGCTTCGGCCCGCTCCATCTCCTCGCGGATGCGGTAGACGCGGCTGGCGTCCATGGCGTCGTGCGCGAGGGCGCGCTCTTCGAGCAGGTCCTGGAGCTGGCTCCGGTCGAAGGCGTTGGCCACCACTTGCGTGAGGCGCGCGCGCACCTCGGGCTGCTCACCGTAGCGGATCGCCTGGATCAGCAGCTCGCGCAGCGGCCGGCCCTCGAACTGGAGCTTGCCGAGGACGTTGAACACCTGGCCGCCAAGGGCCTGACGCGCCTGCTCGAGCTTGTCCAGCAGGGTGCGATAGACGTCCCCTTCCCTCGTCTCCTCGGCCACCAGGTTCCACAGATGGCAGACCTCCGTCTGGCCGATCCGGTGGATGCGCCCGAAGCGCTGCTCGATGCGGTTCGGGTTCCATGGCAGGTCATAGTTCACCATGAGGTGAGCGCGCTGGAGGTTGACGCCCTCGCCCGCGGCGTCCGTGGCGAGGAGCACCTGGACCTCCGGATCGTGCCGGAA
>JAUYMQ010000094.1 GCA_030698575.1 Deltaproteobacteria bacterium | reverse complement strand
AAGACTTTCCAGCAGCAAGCCCAGTCGCACCAGGAGTTGCTGGGCGACTATGCCCAATTGCAAGCGTACGACAACCACCTTGCGCAGTACAAAGATGTCGATTGGGCCAAGCTGGAAGAGGAAGACCCTCTCGCAGCCCAGCGGCACTACAGAGCCTATCAACAGGTCAGGGATGCCCGCACCGATCAGGTCGAGGCGATCCGGGCCAAGGAGCAGGAACGGTCTCAGGTCGCGCAGCGCGAAGCCGCTAAGCGCGCGGAGGAATACCGCAACGCCCTGACGAAAGAAATCAAGGACTGGAGCCCCGAACTCAACCTCAAACTGACGCAGTTCGCCCGCTCGCTCGGATACACGGATCAGGAAATAGCCGCGATCCGCGACGTGCGCGCCGTGAAACTGATGAGAGAGGCTTACGAGGGCGCCCAGGTACGAGACAAGCTGCGCAAGACGCAGCGCGACGCCGTGAAGCCCAAGCCGAAGACCGAAGTCAAGCCGCTGACCAAGCCCGCGCAAGGACGCGCGCCGGCCAGGACCGGCCTGACCGACGATCTTCCGATTGACGAATGGCAGCGGCAGCGAAACAAGCAGGTGGCCGCTAAGCGCGACTACTGATCGTCAACTGAATCGAGCGTCGTGAGACGCCCGGTCCCAGTGCGGATCGTCATGGGATGCCCGAGCGGTGCCCTGACGGTTTGCCAGAAGGAGCCTTGAAATGGCGAATTCTCTCCTCACTCCAACCGCAGTGACCCGCGAGGCGCTGCGGATTCTTCACCAGAAGCTCAACTTCGTCGGGAACGTGAATCGGACCTACGATGACAGCTTCGCCCAGTCCGGCGCCAAGATCGGCGACAGCCTGAAAATCCGGCTGCCGAACCAGTACACGGTCCGTACCGGCAAGACCCTGGACACCCAGGACACCGCGGAATCGAGCGTCACCCTTCAGGTCGCGACCCAGAAGGGCGTGGACGTGAACTTTTCCACGGCGGACCTCACCATGTCGCTGGACGATTTCAGCGACCGCATCCTCAAGCCGGCCATGTCCGTGCTTGCCGCGAACATCGAATCCGATGCTCTCAGCATGTACAAGGACGTGTTCAGTCAGGTGAGCAATGTCGGTTCTTCGGCGACCTTCGCCGGCGTGGCCAACGTCCGCAAGAAGCTGGTGGACAATCTCTGCCCGCAGGACGACCTGTCCATGCTGATCAACACCGAGGACAATGTCGATCTCGTGGATGCCCTGAAGGGCCTTTTCCATGACACCAAGGAAGTGGCCAAGCAGTACCGGGAAGGCTACATCGGCCGTACCGGCGGCTTCGCCTTCATGGAAAACACGCTGCTTCCGGCGCACACCACGGGCACCGACGACGGCACCGGCGATTATCTGACCGACGACGCGACGGCGCAGACCGGGGCGTCTCTCACGGTCAATACCGGCACCGGCTCGCTCCTTGCCGGCGATATCATCACCATTACCGGCGTCAACCGGGTTCACCCCGAGACCAAAGTGGACACCGGAGCGCTGATGCAATTCGTGGTGACGGCGGATACCAGCACGAACGCCACGACCATCGCGATCTCGCCGTCCATCGTGGCATCCGGGGCGAAGCAGAACGTCACCAACGGCGCGGCCAATGACAAGGCCGTCACAAAGGTTGGCGGCGTCTCCGCTGTCCACAACATCTCGCTCGGCTTCCACCGTGACGCCTTCGCCTTCGCGACGGCCGATCTGATCATGCCGAAGGGCGTCGATTTCGCATCCCGGCAGGTTCTCGACGGCATCTCCATGCGCATCGTCCGCGCCTACGACATCAATAACGACAACCTCCCTTGTCGTATCGATGTGCTGTACGGCTACAAGACGACACGCGCAGAACTGGCGTGCCGCTGGGCCAACAACTAATCATCGAACATCGTTCTAATCTGAAAAAGGGGGTCTGCCTGCGGGCGGCCCTCTTTTTCATGACCTGAACAGAAGGACTTCCTACAATGGCAATCGAATATCTCGATACCGGCAACGACGATGGTATAGTCGTCGGTCGGTCCAGCGGTAAGGTGGCCTTTTTCGGCGTCACTACCGTCACAACGCAGCAAGCCGTCGTGACCACGGTGGACTCGACCACCATCACGACAGTGGACTCGACCGCGATTACCACGGTGGACTCGACGGCCATCACCACCGTGGATTCGACCGCGATCACCACTGTTGACACCACGAAGGCGACGACAGGCATCACGGCCGAAACGACGATGCGGGCGATCATCACCGGACAGGCGAAGGCGATCAATCGGCTCATCGCGGATTCTGCGGCCAACGCCGTGGCGATCAACCGGATGATCACCGATGCTCAGCTTTCGGCAGAATCGATGAACAAGGCTATCGCCGATGTTCAGCTTTCTGCTGAATCGATGAACAAGGTGATTGCTGACAGCCGTGCACAAGCGAAGGCGATCAACCAACTGATCTCCAAGACGCGGGCACTCGGCTTGTTTGCCTCTTCGTGATTTTGCCTGAAACGGGGGCGGGTCGTGGTGGCCCGCCCCCATTGCAATGGAGACACATATCCTAATGGGAACAGTCTATCGAACGCCGCCACGTCCGCCAATCGGCACCTCGCCGTTCATTGCTACAAGCGCTTACGAGGGAGTCCGAATCGGTTACGCCAAATCACTTGCCGAGACGACAGCCGAACTTGCGCGGCATGGCATTCCATTCGAACTGGGAATGATGCACGGCGAATGCCATGTGGACGACGGTCGCAATGCTCTGGTGCGTGATTTCCTCACGAGCAACTGCACCGATCTCGTTTTCATCGACGCCGATGTGGAATGGAGTCCGGAGACGTTCATGCGGCTTTTGACGTGGGACGAGGATTTGATTGCCGGCGCGTATCCAAAGAAATGCACACCGACCAAGTTTCCGATCGGTCGCATACTGCACGCCCGCGAAAACGATTTGCTTGAAGTATCCTTTGCGCCAACCGGCTTCATGCGGATCAGGCGCTCGGTGTTCGAGAAATTGAGGCCGCATGTCTCGAAGGCCGGTAAGACGGCGATCTTCTTCGAGCGGCGTTTCAACACGATTCCAGATACCAAAGAACAGACGCGCGACGGCGGCGACGTGACGTTTTGTCGGCGCTGGATTGCGGCAGGCGGCAAAGTCGTGGTCGATCCGAACATGACTTTTTCCCACATCGGCGAGCACCGATGGGTTGGTAAATTTGCGCAGTATCTTGAGAAAGACGAGCATAAGCGACGGCATATCGACCCGGACATCGATCCGGCGACCAAGCCACGGCAGAAAGCGGACGAGCCATTGCCGGCGGAGGAGCAGGTATTCAAATTTGATCCCGATGCCCTGGTCGATGTTGACAGTGCCGTATTTCAAGAAATGGCCAATACATGGGGCAACAAGCCGTGGGCCGCGCCGCCGGATTTCGTTGAGGCGGCCTATCGTATGGCCCTTAATCTGCCGGAGGGTTCAACAATCCTCGAATGCGGTTCTGGGCTTACGACGCTGGTGTTGGCGGCGGCGGCGAAAACGCGGGGGCTGAAACTGGTCGCATGCGAGCAGGACCGGCTCTGGGCGGAAAGGGTGGATCGTGTTCTTCAGGCATTCAAGCTTGAGGCACGCATTCTGTGCGCGCCGGTCATTGATGACTGGTACAGCATCGGCAAGCAGATCGATGGCTTGGGTGCGGCAATGGTTGTGATCGACGGGCCACGTCGGAACGGGGGAGGGGGAGTCAATCGCTCATGGCCGATCAGGAAGGAAAGCGTTGAACAACGCAAAATAGTGCGACCGGATGCGGCGGTGATCATGGACGATGTGAATCGGGTACGTGGACCGAACATGACATGCGTGCCGGCCGGCACGCAGCAGCGTCCGTGGTGCGTTGGCAGACTCGGGCCGCCCCTGAAGAACGCCGCGTAAGCATCGGGAGACCGCGCCGTGGCCATCACCTCGCTTTCCGAACTGAAAACGGCTGTTCAGAACTGGAACAGCGGGCGCGCCGACACGACCTTCACCGACCGTCTCGACGAGTTCGTTTCGCTGGCGGAATCGCGGCTGAACGTCGAGCTTGCGGTTCGCACCGCCGAGGTCGATACCAGCCTCGCCGGAACGCTGGATTCGCGCGAGATTGCCTTGCCGAGCGATTTCCTGGAGCCGGTCGCGCTTTTTCTGACCACGTTCGGGGAACGGGAAAGACTCGCGCCCATCGTCGCCGGGAATTACGAACTCGGCACGACATCCGGCACGCCATCGGCATGGATGATCAACGGATCGAACATCGACCTCGATAAGCCCTGCGATCAGGCTCATACGTTTTCTTTCCGCTACCGCAAGAAGCTGTTCGATCTGGCCACGACAGACCCGAACTGGCTGCTGACCAACCATCCCAATGTTTATTTGTTCGCGGTTCTGGCCGAGGCCGCGAATTGGGAGGATGACGACGCGGTTGCCCTGAAATACGAGGCACGGCTCCGGCAGGCCATTGCCGGTGTTCGCTGGCTTCAAGCCAGGTCTAACTCGGGTGCGCCGCTCCGTACCGATGCCGCCCTGGTCAGTGTGGGTGGTTTCAACATCAATTCCGGCGATTAGCGGCGGTCTTGGCTGATGCTCCCCTGGCCCAAATACGAGCCCGACCGGGCCGATTTTGCGCCGGATGCATCGGATGCGTTCTCAAACGTCTTGCCGGTCAAGGACGGCTGGTCGCCGTTTCCTGGTTTCTCCGTGGTTTCCGCTGCCTTGCCGGCGGCGTGCAAG
>JAUYMQ010000093.1 GCA_030698575.1 Deltaproteobacteria bacterium | reverse complement strand
GTCGATCGTCGCCGCGGCGACGATGGCGGCGTCCCCAGCGCATTGCCGCCCGCGCGAAGGGCCGTCACGCCCGAGGCGGAGGCCAGCGCGTGGGGCGATGCGACCATGCCGCGGGGGGCGCGCGCCTCGAGCCAGCGTCTGTGGGTCATGCGGGAGATTCTACCGCGCCCCTCACCCCAACCCTCTCCCCAGAGGGGAGAGGGGGCCACAAACAGAAACCCTCTCCCCCCGCCGCGGGGGAGAGGGTCAGGGTGAGGGGATCCTGGTGATGGTCAGGCCGCTACGAGCAGCCGCCTAAGAACACCCGGTCGTCGTGCCGCAGGTGATGCACTCGACTCGCCGCTTCCAGGATGTCTCAAGTGTCCCCATCGGCGTGATTTTGCAGGGTCTGCTGAGCGCTCGCCACGCCCTGTGTGAACCCTTGGACAAGGGAACACGGACAGAACGCGGACACTCAGAGTCAGCAACACCTCCGAAACTCCGTGACCTTCTGGTCGGCCCGACTGGGTTCGAACCCGTGTTTCAGTCACGACCACCCTCCCAGATCGGGCCCTCCCGGGTCCGGTGCCGGGTTCGCGAGGCAGCCGGACCGGGTGGGACGCCCGCCGTCCCAGCGGACATGGCGTTAATCGTTCCTATGCGCTCGGCGCACGACACGGCAGCGCCCCCAGGGCCAGCATGACCGTGTGGACACCGCCGGAGGCGACGATTGGCCGACACCGAGACACGCATTCCCATGATCGGCTAGAATGGCCGCAGTGTGAATCACCTGTACTGCGGCGACAACCTGGTCGAGCACGGGACGTGAAGCAAAATGGCCCGCCAACGACGGCCGGCGGTGTAGGGCACCCTCGCGTCCGCATCGCGTACAAGACCCGCGGCGGGGTGATGTACCGTGGGTGGGCCGAGGCCCTCAAGAGCCCCCGGCTCGCCATGAAATACCGGCGCAAGGTGCAGCTCATCTTCACGTCACCCCCCTTTCCCCTGAACCGGAAGAAGAAGTACGGCAACCGCCAGGGGGAGGCGTACATTAAGTGGTTCGCCAGCTTCGCGCCCGTATTCCGTAACCTGCTCAAGAGCGACGGCTCCATCGTCATCGAACTCGGCAACGCCTGGGAGCCGGGGCAGCCGGTCATGTCAACGCTCGCGCTCCGCGCGCTCCTGCGCTTCCTCAACAAAGGCGGCTTCCACCTGTGCCAGCAGTTCGTGTGCTACAACCCGGCCCGCCTCCCGAGCCCGGTGCAATGGGTCAACGTCGAGCGGATCAGGGTCAAGGACTCGTACACGCACGTCTGGTGGATGTCGCCGACGCAGCGCCCGAAGGCGGACAACCGCCGGGTCCTCAAGTCGTACAGTCCGGCGATGCTCCGGCTCCTCTCATCGAAGAAGTACAACTCCGGCAAGCGCCCCTCTCAGCACGACATCGGCGCCACGTCCTTCCTGCGGGACAACAGCGGCGCGATCCCGTCGAACGTGATAACGCTGACGAACACCGACAACAGCGATCGTTACTTTAGCTACTGCCATGAGACCGGCTACGGGTTGCATCCCGCCCGGATGCCCATCGGCCTCGCCGAATTCTTCATCAAGTTCCTGACGACGCCTCGGGAGATGGTGCTCGACCCGTTCGCTGGCAGCAACACCACGGGCGCGGCGGCGGAGCGGCTGAAGCGGCGCTGGGTCGCGATCGAGCCTCAAGACGACTACATCGAGGGGTCACGAGGGCGGTTCCTTCGCCGGACGACGAGGGGCACGAATGGAAAACGGTGAATTCCTCCAGGCACTCCAGTTAGCAACGACCACGGCGGAAGTCGAGGCGGCGCTCGAAGCGTTCGACGCCGCACACGGACCCGAGCTGAGATGGACGGCTTTCGGAGCCCGTGACGCCAACCGGGGCGTGATCGAGGTCTCCACCGACCCCGGCCGGGCACTCGTCGAACGCATCACGAACGGGATCGACGCAATCCTGGAGGCCGAGCACGCGGGCCATCGCGGCGTCCCCGTCTGCCGCAGCCCGAAGGAGGCCGCGACCGCGTGGCTGAACGTGCCGGAGGCCGGGCTCAGCGAGATGACGACGCGCCAGCGTCAGACGATTGCCGATCGGACGGTGATCCGACTGCTTCCTGGCGACGGTCGGGAAGGCCGGACCGTTGAGGTGCGGGACTACGGTATCGGGCTGGCGCCCCACGAGATGGCCGGCACGATCCTGAGCTTGAACGAGAGCAACAAGATGCAGAAGCACTATCTCGCCGGCGTGTACGGCCAGGGAGGTTCGAGCACCCTCACGGTCAGCAAGTACACCCTGATCGCGACCCGCAAGGCCGGGCACCCGGCGGTCGGATTCACGGTCGTGAAGTTCCTCGACCTGCCGCCAGAGCAGTTCAAGAGCGGGCACTACGTGTACCTGACCCGCAGCGGCCAAGCCCTGGAGTTTCCGATCGACGAGCCGGCCTTCCCCGTCGGAACGCTGGTGAAGATTTTCGGGTACGACCTGAGCTCATACAATTCGGCTCTCGGCCCCGACAGCGTTTACGGCTTACTGAACCGGGTTCTCTTCGATCCGGTGCTGCCGGTCTGGTTCGACAACCGCGTCCACCAGTATCGCCGCGTAATCAAGGGATCGAGGAATGCGCTCAACGGCGCAGTGGACGAGGGGGACGCAGATCGTCGAGGGCCGACGCTCGCCCACAACGTCC
>JAUYMQ010000091.1 GCA_030698575.1 Deltaproteobacteria bacterium | reverse complement strand
CCGATCTCGGCGTCCGCGTAGCGCACCTCGCCGTCGTACGCGGCGCGGTACTCCGCGGCGTGCCTGCGGCCCGCGACCACCTGATAGGTCGGGATCCCCCCTAGCCCGCGGACGTTATTCGAAAGGGGCAACAGAACCTGTCCGTCGGGCGCGGCGCGCTCAGCTTCGAGGTAGCGGTCCGCGAGATCGTCCGGCGGCACGTAGGGCCCGTGCGGATCCTGGAAGTGGACCCACAGGAAGAGCGGCGAACTGCCCCGGTCGAACGAGTCGACCAGCGCCAGCGCCGCGGATCGCGTCTCGGCTGCGATGCGCTCCGGATTCTTCCACACCGCCTCGGTCTGCGGAAAGGTCGCGTCGTAGCGGTCGAACCCCGCGCCGAGTCCCGCGCGCTCCGAGAGGACGTAGTTGCTCACGACGGCCGCCGTCCGCCACCCCATCCCGCGAAGATGCCCGGCGATTGTCGGGACGTCCGGAGGCAGGAAGCCGTAGTTGTTCACGGCGCCACTGCTCTCGGGATGGTTTCCCGTCAACAGCGAAACAACGGAGGGAAAGGTGGAGGGGGCTGATGCGTATGCGGCAGCGAAGCGCGCGCTCCGGCGCGCCAGCGCGTCGATGCTCGGCGTGAGGCCGAGGGAATTGCCGTAGCAGCCGAGCCGATCGGCGCGCAGGGTGTCGACGGTGATGAGAATGACGTTGGGCCGGGGGGCGGGGCGCTCCCCGCAGCCCGTGAGGGATAACATTGAGAGGAAAGCCATGATAAGAAAGCAGAGGCGTTTCAAACGTGCTCTCCTTCCCGGAAATCCCTGAAATTCCACAACTCAAGGAGGACAGCTTTGGCCAGGATACCCTATCCCGATCCACAGGAAGCGCCGGAGAAGGCCCGAGCGATGTTCGAGAAGCTCCCGGTCAAGCTCAACGTGATGCGCATGATGCTCCAGGCGCCTACCTGCATGCCCGACCTCTTGCGGCTCGGCGCATCGGTGCTTGGACGGCAGAGGCTCGACGCCCGCCTTCGCGAGATTGCCATCCTCCGCGTGGCCGTGCTCTCCCGCGCGGACTACGAGTGGACACAGCACGAGGCGATCGGAAGGGCGGTCGGCGTGACCGATGACGAGATTGCGGCGATTCGCGAGGAGGCGCCGGGCGGGCTCGATGATGCGGCGGGCCTCGTCGTCCGCTTCACAGACGAGTGCGTCCGCCAGGTCCGGGTCTCCGATCCGATCTTCGCCGAGGCGCTCGGTCGGTTCTCATCCCAGGAGATCGCGGAACTCGTGATCACCATCGGTTACTACATGCTGATCGCGCGCTTCCTGGAAACACTCGGCGTTGATCTCGAACCGGCGCCGCCGGAATTGGCGGAAAGTTTTACCTCCGGGCGCCGGTCGAACGCCTGACTCACTTTTTGACGCCCGAGTGGCAGCAGTTGTCGGCCACCGGGGCCGGCACCCCGTTCTTCAGATAGCAGCGCGCCTGGGGCCCCTGCACCCCGGGATTCACATAGGTGAACGCACGGCAGACGGCCCCGTCCTTCCGGCAGAGGTTCTTGCAGTTCTTGGGGTCGGGGTTGTTGAGAACAACGTTCCGGTAGTTCATTCCCGGCCGGTCGGTGCCGGGCTCCTCGAAGAAGGTACCCTGCTGCTGGCCGCCCCCCTGGCCCGGAGGCGCTCCGCCACTGGTGCAGGTGATGCTGTCGAATCCGTCGCAGCCCGGCTGGTTGCACACGGCGCCGTCGCCCAGCAACAGGGTGGGCGAGAAGCTCCCGATGTTCTGGGCCTGGGTCCACGCCGTGGCTTGCGAGTAGCCCATACGATGGCAAAACTCCGTCGCGGCGGGTCCCCCGCAGTTTGCCCCCCAGTTGAGGCACCAGTCGACCCGGTAATTGTTGAAGGTGGGCTGGTTGTAGGTCTGGCCCCCTCCCGAGCCCGGCTGCCCGTAGCCCCCCTGGTTCCCGGGGCCGTAATTCGGCCCCGCCATGTCGGCGCAGCTCCCGTTGCTTCCGAGCGTTCCGAAGGCAAGCAGGATCGTGACGGCCCAGATTGCGTTCCTGATCGGTGTTCGCGGATTCATGTCTCCCCCCTCCTAAAACGGTGCGGACCTCGGACGATCATCGGGCGGCCAACGGCCAGGAACTCCACCCGGAGCCATCCTAGGCCCTGAGTCCTGTCGCGTCAAAGTGACATCTGGCGGGAAGCGTTATTCGGGATGTAAACGTTGCAGGGCGCTCAGTGGCCGTGATCGTGATGATGGAGATGTTGGCCGCGCAGGACGAAGACGTCCTTCTGGATCTCCCCCCCGATCCCGGTGTTGCGACGGATGATGTCCGAGAGCCGCGTCTTCTCGAGCCGGGAGATCTCGGACTTCGAGAAGGAATTCTCGTACCAGAACCGATCCCCGTCGCGCAGCCTTTCGAACTGCTCCCTGAGCACGGTGAAGACCAGCTCGCCGACGAGCGCACCGGGCAGGTGATCCTCGGAAAGCCCGCCCACCCAGGCCTCCACCTGATCCACCGTCCCGTAGGCCTGCTGGAGTGCCGCCTGGAGCGCCGGGTCGGAAGTGATGTCCGCGAAGGTGGCGGCCGGAGCCAGGCCCATGTCGGCACGGGTCTGGTTGTAGCCCGGGAGCCCGTGATCCCGGCCGCGCTGAAGATTGAGGGAGGCCAGGTCGAAGCCGCCGGATCCGGGCGGCCCGAAGAGGAAGTTCCGGATGTCATCTACGAGCATCGCGTCGACTTCCTGTGGCCGCTGCGCGGCGAGCCCGCGTAGAAGGGGATCGATCCCTCCTTCGTTCACGATCACGCCGGGCGCGAAGAAGGCGTTCCGGAGAGGCAGATTGCCCTGGGGGATGTCCACCCCCTTCTGGTCGAGCCGGAGAAGCTCGTCGGGAAGCATGCTGTGGCCGAAGCGATAGGAAGCGGTCGAGAAGATGTTGCCGATCCCGGGATCGACGTCTGGATCGTAGCCGGTGTAGGGGGCCAGCGCGCCGGGGCCCAGCAGGTACGGCAGGAACTCCTTGTAGGTGATCACCTGCATCTCGGCGCTCACGATGCGCCGCGCCCGTTCGTAAATCTCGTCGTCAGACAGCTCGGGCTCGTGGTGATGGATCCTCGCGGCGACGCGGTTGTGCTCGCGTACGAAGAGCGTGTGCAGCGCCGTGAGGCCCACCTGCTCGTTCGCCCGCACGTCGCCGGCCAGGAAGAGGCTCGGGCTCGTCCCGCCCGCGTTGGGAAGACCGCCGGTGTTGAAGGGGAGCAGATCACCGGCGCTCGTCTTCAGGCGCCCCGTGCCGTCGTTCGTTCTGAGCGCCGCGGCGCGAACGGAATCGGAACCGTAGACGTTGGACGCGTCGATGTAAGCCGTGATCAGGTTCATCTGCTGCCGCGGGTTGCCGGAGGCGGTTCCCGTAGCCGGATCGTAGACGGAGCGGTCGACCGCGATCACCTGCGTTCCGGTCCCGAAGGGATCGAAGTAGGGGTCACCCAGGGGCACGGGTATGTCGAAGGGTTCCGCCGGGGCGCCGCCCGCGGTGAGGTCGATGTCGTGATCGAGGAACTGCCCCCACTGCCAGACGAAGCTCGTCACGGGAACGGAGATGGGCAGGAGCGAGCCCTGGGCGCAGACGAGGTTGCTGATCTCGCGGGCGCTCGGCCTATCTGCGCCGGCCGGCGTCCATACGCCGTCACCGTAGTCGACCGTGGTCGTCCGAAGCAGCTGGTCGCCGGCGGAGCCCCAGGCGGAGTTCGACAGATTGTTGCCCGTCCCGTCGATTGCGCGGAATTCGGTCTCCGCCGCCGCCGGGGCGGGCGTGACGAGAGCGGCGGCGAAAATGAATCCCGCCGAGGCAACCAGCAGACGACCGGCTTTCCGAAAACGGACCCGGATCTGAAACGCATCCAACATGGAAGCTCCCTGATCGCCCCCCGGCGCCCTGGCGGCCGGACCCACCAGCCGGTGAAACGGCCCCTCTCGATGGCCGACTTCCCCTCACGACAGACGAAGCCAAGCTAAACAGTGCAATTTTCAGGCCACGCCGGGGTGGCCCGCCAAATCAACAGAATCGCGGCCAGTGCAAGTTCTTCACAAACGAAATGGGAAGTTTTTTGCCCAGATCGTGTAACCAGAGGTATCACTTCCTGGTTGGCAGACCGGCCGGCGGGATCATCCGAGCCAGGTGGACCGGCGCTCGGCGAGCCGCTCATTGAGCATCTGCTGGATGGCGTTCCGGACGCGCTCCTTCAGCTGGCTCACCAGAAAATCGTTTGTCCCGTCGGTCGGGCCGTGCTTCTCGAGCGTGATCGGCTCCCCGAATACGATGGTCCATTTCGCGGGGAGCGGGATCAGGCCCAGCGGCCCGAGCAACGGGAAGGTCGGGCTCACGGGGAAGAACGGAACGCGAAGTAGGTTCGCGAGCCAGTTCACCTTGTAGAGCACGGGGTGGGCCTCCTCTGCCCCCAGAACGGCGACGGGGATGATGGCGGCGCCCGTCTCGAGGCACATCCGCACGAACCCGCCGCGCCCGAACCGCTGTAGCCGGTAACGCTCGTGATAGTACTTCCCCGACCCCTTCACGCCCTCGGGGAATACCGTCACCAGCTCGCCTGCGCGCAGTATCCTCTCGGCGTTCTCACGGCTGCCGCGCACCCCACCCAGCCGGGTGACGAGGCTTGTCGCGAATGGGATCTCGGCCGACCAGTCCTCGGCGAGGAACCGCGCGCGCCGCCTCGCGGGATGCAGATGCTCCACGGCGTAAGTGATCATCGCGCCGTCATAGGGGAGCACCCCCGCGTGGTTCGCCACGAGCAGCGCGGCTCCCTCGTCCGGGATGTTCTCGATACCTTCGACCTCGACGCGCCACCACTTGTGGAACAGGAACTCCACGAGGGGCTGGATCGACGCGTGCGCATCCACCTCCACGCCGAATTCGTCGACGTCGTAATTCCTGTCGCGCATTCCGAAGTTGTTCAGGTAGTGGCGGTAGGTGTCGAGCCGGAAGGCGCGTTCGAACGCGTCGCCGAAGGCGATGATCGATTCCAGCAGCCCCTGGCGCTCTTCCTCCTCGAGCTCGCCGACGAGCGAGCCGAGCTTCTGGAAGCGGCCTTCGATCCGATGGAGCGCTTCGCCGAGACGGCGCTCGAGGGTCGGATCGAGATTGCGCGCCTGGCCGATTTCCTCCTCGATCTCCGAATCGAAGCGGTTGAGCTTGGCCTTGATGCGCCTCTCGAAGGTCGCGATGCGATCGTCGACGGCGCGCTCGAAGATCTCCGCGGGCAGCCCCTCGGCTTCCGGCGCTTCATTTCCAGGGCGCTCCCCCGCCACCTCATCGATGAGCTTCGGCGATCGCGCCTTCATGCGCGCCAGAGGATCGGAGCCCAGAACCGACTTGGCCATAACCTTGTCCCTGCCCGAGGTTAACCGCGCCAGGCGCTCTTTCGCCTGGTGAGAAGGTCGTCGACCATCTCCTGCACGTTCTCTCTCAGTTCATTGGCAATCTTGTTCACCAGGATATCGTTCTCGGCTCCCCGGGCGCCGCGGCGAGCCACATCAATCGGCTTGCCGATGCGGATGATCCACTTCGAGGGGAGCGGAATGAGGCCCAGCGGGCCCAGCAGCGTGTTCGCCGCGATCGGCAGCTCTCCGAGCCCGACGGCGCGCGCAAGCAGATTGGCCTTCGCGAGCACCGGATAGATCTCCTCGGAGCCCACCACCGCGAAGGGAATAATGGGCACCCCCGTCCGCATTGCCAGCCGCACCGAGCCTCCCCGTCCGAAGCGCTGAACCTTGTAGCGATCCTTGTAGTACTTGAGCGAGCCCTTCGTCCCTTCGGGAAAGGCGCCGACAAGATGTCCCGTCCGGAGGAGCCGCTCGGCGTTCTCACGGTTGGCTCGCACCGCTCCCGCGCGCGCGATGAGCGGGCTGGCGAAGGGGAGGGTCGAAAACCAGTCTTCTATGAGGAACCGGACGCGACGCCTGGCAGGATGCCGCATCTCGACGCCGAAAGAGACCATGGCGGCGTCGTAGGGAATCACGCCCGCATGATTGCCCACAAGGAGTGCGGCGCCTCGCTCGGGGATGTTCGAGATTCCCTCGATGCGCACCCGCCACCACCGCCTGAAGAGAAATTCCATGAAGGGGCGGATGCTCGCCCGGTAGGCGGGATCCATCCCGAATTCGTCCACCCGAACCGAGCGATCTCGAAGGCCGAACTCGGCGAGCTTCCGCGAGTAGTAGTCCGGCGTGACCAGCTCGCCCGCCAGCTTGGCCACGTTCCGGGCGCCACGGAACAGCCCGCGGCGCTGTCCTCTCGCCAGGTGCGAGGTCCGGTTCGCTATCTCAACCAGGCGATCGTCGAAATCGCGGATGGCGCCGACGATATCTTCGCGCTCGGCGGGCGGATTCGATCTCCGCACCGCCCCGCGGCGCAGTCCGGCCAGCTCATCGTCGAGTCGCCGCTCGATCTCGGCCAAGCGCCGTTCAAGGGCCTCCAGATCGGGGCCGCCGCCGCGACCCGATCCCGCCTCCGCGGGCGTCTTCCCCATGGCTGATTCGCCGCCGGGAGGGGACTCGCGCCGGGGAAGCAGACGCACGGTGGCCTCCCGCCGGGCGGGCTCGCCCGGTGTGCTCAAACGTGAGAGGGGATCGTTTCCTAGCGGGCCGCCGGCCAACGTTCCAGCTCCATCGCCAGGCGCGCGAACAACTCCGCGCCCCGGCTCGTGGGTGCGTACTCCCAGATAGTCTGCCCGTGACTCTGCGCCTCGTCCACCTTCACGTCATAGCCCACGACGGTCTGCGAGAGATTGTCGGGGAAGTGCTCCCGGAGCCGTTCGAGAATAGCATCGGCCAGCCGGGTCCGCCGGTAGAGGGCGGGCACCACCAGGCTCACCCGCAGCGCCTCGTTCCCGTAGCGCTCCCGCACCCGTCCCACTGTGTCGAGAATCTCCGCGCAGCCGTCCAGCGCGAAGTAGGTGAGCGATACCGGTATGACGATCTCCTCGGTGGCGAGCATGATGTTGAGGATGCTCACGCCCAGGGACGGGGGTGAATCGAAGAGCAGGTAGTCGTACCCCTCGAGCTGGCGCAGCGCGCGGGCCAGGCGGTGCGGGTGATCGGGAAGGGAGCCCGCCGTCGAGGCGTACTCCGCCAGCCGCTTGTTGGCCGGAATGATGTCGAGGCTGGACACCCGGGACGAACGGATGAATTCCTGGACGGGCCGATCCGGATCTTCGAGCAGATCGAGGATCGTCTGGTCGAGGCTTTTTACCTCGAAGCCGAGCGCTTTGCCGACCTGTCCCTGGGGATCCATGTCGACGATCAGGACGCGCTTGCGCCGGTAGTGGGCGTAGAACGCGCCAAGGTTCACGGCGAGCGTGGTCTTGCAGCTCCCGCCCTTCTCGTTGATGAAGGCGATCCGGCGCACCATGGGCTCCCTGGAACCGCAGCCACGGCACCCCCCAATGCCGTCAGCGGTTCTGATACTTGCGCAGCCTCCGGCCCCCCACGAAACTCATCCAGGCTTCTTTCGTTGAGTACTTCGGCTCGAATCCCATCTCGATGCGCGCCTTGTCCCCGTCGGCCACCCAGAGATACCGGAGGTAATCCAGGTAGGGTCCCGGCGCCTCGCTGAGCTGGCTCATCCAGAGCGCTTCGGCAAAGGGATAGGCCGCGAAGTGCAGGATGGGAATCGATGGCTTGCCTGCGAGCTTGAGCAGCGTGCTGAGCGGCAGAACGCCGCGTCCCACGATGTTGTAGGCCCCCCGGAAATCGTGGATCACCGCGCGCTCGTAGGCATCGACCGCGTCCTCCTCGTGAATGAACTGGAGCAGCGGATCATATCCGAGGAGCGTCGGCACCACGGAGCGGCTGAAAAAGGTGGTGACAAAGCCGCTCACCGTCGGTCCCATGATCCAGCAGCACCGGAGGACCGTGACGATGGTGTCCGGGTTCTTCCGCGAGAAGCGCGCGACTTCCTGCTCGGCCTCGACGCGATCGCGCAGCGAGGCGACACGACTGTTCGCCCGCAGGGGGTGCTCCTCGGTCAGGAAATTCGGATTGGACGGAAGCGCGCCGTAGGACATCGTCGTGCCTGCGACGATCAGCTTTCGGATCCCGGCTTCGCTGGCGGCGTGCAGCACGTGCATGGTGCCGATTGCCTCGAGCTCATGCGCGTAGGCCTGGTCGTGAGTCGGGTTCGACAGGTAGGAAGTGTGGATGAACGTGTCGCACCCTTCCTTCTTCAGGATGGCGGCCAGCGTCGCGTCGGCGGTCGGCTCAGTGAAGTCGACCCGAAAGAAGCGTATGCGCCGGTGCTCGACCGGCGGCTTCTGATTGTCGATCACGAGGATGGGGCGATCGTCCGCGCTTTCGACGAGCCGGCCGAGAATGCGCGACCCGATGAATCCCGAGGCGCCCGTCAGGGCCAGGGCGCCGCCCTCGCGGGCTTCAGCGCCGCGCCTCCGCTTCGCGCGCCCGCCCTTGCTGCTCTCCTTCTCCATGGCACACGCTCCAAGATCGGGAACCAGGGCCGCCGGGCGATATGCTCCGCCCCGCGGGGCCTCGACCCGGGTATCTGCAAACTGTCTGGCTAGCTGTCGTGACCGGACTTGCGGGTGCTCCGCGCGCGGCTCCGTCGTGGCGCGGCCCGGCGGCCTCCCTCGGATGGCGCCTTCGGAATGCGCCGGAACCGCCCTAGGTTCTGAAATTCATTGAACTTTTAGATACGTCGCAGATTAATTTAAAAGCCCCGGGGTGTCAATCGGCGAAGGCCGCGGCCGGACCGCAAGAGCGGTGTCGTGTCACCGCGCCCTCGCCCCTCAACCGCGCGGACCGAGAAGAACCATCCGCCGCTTGTAGTCGTCGCTCGTCCAGAGGATCCGATGGCTCGGGAGCTCCAGCCCCGCAGCGTACTCCTCGCGGGTGAACACGTGGGCGCCCGGCGTGCGCTGAAGCGCCTTCATGAGAAGCGCCTCGTCGGCGGCTACGTGAACCGTCCGCTTAAGATAGAAGGTGCAAGCCGAATCGTCGAAGCGGTAGTAGATGAGCGGCCGCTCGCCCACCTCATCGAGCACCCGGCCGCAGACGCCCCGGGGGGAGTCGCGTTCGACGAACCGCGCCTCGAAGAAAAAGGCGAAAAGAACGATGCCGAGAGAAAACACCGCCGTGAAGCGAGCCAGAAGCCGGCCCGTAAGCCAGGGCCAGCGCGCCGAGGCAAGAGCCCGGTCGATGCCGGCGCCGATGAGAATGGCGATGGCGGGCAGAAGAGGGACCAGATAGTGCGGCTGCTTGGTTTCGAGAAGCGTCAGAAACACGAGCCCCCCCGCGAGCCATGCGGCCGGAAGCCGCGCGGCGCGGCGCGCTTTTTCGTCGCCGCGCAGGGCCGTCCAGACGAGGGGGATCGCCAGGCTCCAGGGAAGGACCTGGATCGGCGTCACGTAGAAGTAGAAATAAAACGGATTGGCGTGCGGCGCGTCCGCGCCGAGGCGGTGCAGGGTCTCGAACCGAAAGACTTCCCCCGCGTCGGGAAAAGTCGCCCAGACGAGTGCGTACCAGGGCGCAATGATGAGCGCGGTCAGGAGGAGACCGCCCAGGAAGGAAAGACGAAGCGGCTCACGCGCGCGCCCTTCCCACAACAGGTAGAGGATCGCCGCGAGCAGGGGGACCACCACGCCGGGCACGCCCTTGCACATGAAGGAGAGGCCCATCGCCGCGAAGAACAGCCATCGCCAGCCGGCCTGTTTTTCGCGGAACGCGCGCTCGAAGGCGTACATCGCCAGAACGATGAAGAGGGTCATCGGCACGTCGGTCTCAGCGCGCCTTCCGAGCGAGACGTAGAGCGGCGTGGTCGCAAGAACGGCGCCGGCGAAGAGCCCGGCTCGCGGGCCGAACAGGCGCGCGGCCAGAGCCGCGGTCAGCAGGATGCAGGCGATCGCCGAGAGCGCCATCGGAAATCTGGCGGCAAGCTCGCTCACTTCGCCGAAGATTCCGTACCCTCCCAGGGCGGCCCAGTAGACGAGCGGCGGCTTGTTGAGCCGGAGCATGCCGTTCAGGCGGGGAATGAGAGCATCGCCTGAAACCCGCATCTCACGCGCCACCTCGGCCACCCGTGCCTCCTGGTGGCGGTGGATCGCCGGCGCTCCAAGCGCCGCGAGATAAATCGGGACGGCGAAAATTGAAAGGAGAAGGCAGCGGCGGAAAGTTGAGGACGCGGGATCGTTCAAAGGCCTAGCCGAGAAAGACGGATCGTCGGCTGGCCAGGAGGTCTCGGAGACTCGCCTGAACCGAATCGCGCGTCCGTTGTCGAAGGGCCCTCGCACGGGTCTTGAGGGCGCGCCCGCGTGCCCCCGAAGGTGTGAGGGGCTTGCCGAAGCGAATCCTGAACTTCACCGGCAGAGGGAGCACGCCGAGCGGGGCCAGGGGAAAGGCGGGCCAGCCAAGCGCACGGGCGAGGAACGTGATACCCCCGATGACCGGCTGCGCCTCTTCCGACCCGATGAGCGCGACCGGAATTACCGGAACCCCAAGGCGCTCGGCGGCTTCGGCGAACTCCGTCGAGAACTCGGCGAGCCGATAGCGCTCGCCGAGCGTCTTCACGGCCCCCCGGAACCCCTCCGGGAAGAAGAGAAACAGCTGCCCTTCCTCGACGAGGCGCTCGGCATTGTCCCCGGCCTCCTTGACGCCGCCGAGGCGCACCATGATCGGTCCTATGCCGGGCGCGGAGCCAAGGTGCGGATCGACATGGAAGCGAATCCGCCGGCCGGGATGGGCCCGCCTGGCAGCCTCGGCGATCATCAGCGCGTCGTAAGCCACCGGGCCGCCGCGGTTCGCCACGAGAATCGCGGGCCCCTCGGCGGGCACGTTCGCTTTCGCGCCTTCGGCTTCGACGCGGAAGTAACGATCGTAGAGCAGATCGACGAGCGGCCGGACCGTTTCGAAGAAGCCGCGGTCGAGGCCGAAATCGTCAATCTCCTCGGCGTCGCCGAGCCGCCTGGCCTGCCGGACGACCTCGCGGAAACTCGACAGGCTCCCGCTGCCGTCCTTGGATTTGCGGCCGCGCTCCTCATCGGCCCGCTCGAATTTCTCGAGGCGCGCGGCCAGCCCGGCCAGTTCCTTCGCAAGCCGCTCACGGGTCGCCTCGATCTCGGCGGAGCCCGCGCTCGAGGATCGCGCCCCGCGCTTCCCGCCGGTTACGCGGGCGCGGCGAGCCTCCATGAGGCCGTTCACACGACTCTCCAGGGCGGCAACGCGCTCGGCGACGATGGTCCGTTCATCCTTGCTCAATTCAGTTCCCCCGTGATTCATCCGGCAAAGGATGATAGGAAGGCGCGGAGGCGGGTGTCAACGGACGCTTTCCCCTTGCCCGCTCATCGACTAGGATAGGCGGGTTCGCGTCACCCCGGTTGGCGGCGGCGCGGCCGACCGCGCAGGGAGATGGTTTCATGGCCGGAACCGGGGTCGTCCTCGACCCGCGCTATCTCGAACACAGGCCGCCCCACGCGCATCCGGAGAATCCCGATCGGCTCGAGGCCGTGCACGCTGGCCTGGAAGCGACCGGCCTCCTTGGCCGCACTCGCAGGATCCCCCCTCGCGCCGCCATCCCCGAGGAGATCCTGCTCAACCACGGCGAGCAGCTGCTCGATAGCGAGAAGCAGACCGCGACGCTGAAAAACAACAAGAACGATCCCGACACTTAAGCAAGAGACCGGAGCTACGAGATCGCCCTCCTCGCCGCCGGCGGCGTGCTGGAGCTGCTCGACCTCGTCCAGTCCGGTGAGATCGAG
>JAUYMQ010000089.1 GCA_030698575.1 Deltaproteobacteria bacterium | reverse complement strand
CGACGACCAGGACCGGGACGATGTCATCCTGCAACGCCTGCCCTACGTGCAGGCCGATCTCATCGATCAGCCGGCCTTCGACTCGCCGTTGCGCTTTCAGTGGGACAGCTCCTTCGTTAACTTCCGCCAGAACAAGGACGCCAGGGCAAAGGCGCTGAACGACGCGGCGAAGGTGCTGAGCCCTGAGGAGTTCGCCGCATTCAAGGAAAGCCTGAAGGGGGGGACGTTCCTGGACCAGGGCGTGGACGGCCGGTTCAGTCCGGCGGAACCGGGCTACGCCGGGAACAACAAGGACCCCCATCGCGACGATTTCTTCAAGGTGGTGGAGCCTGACACCACCGGAAGCCCGCCCATCGATTCGGTCATTCCGGGGCTGGGCGGCATGACGATTGCGCCCAACAACCCCAACGGCACCGAGGGGGATTTTACCTTCCAGGAAGGGGAGGCCCTCGCGAACGCCGGCCAGCGCGTCGATCTCTATCCGCGCGTTTCGATGCCCTTCCAGGTCGACAAGTACCTCGATGTCCGGCCCGAGATCGGTTTCCGCGAAACCATGTGGCGGTCGAACGACTTCGAAGATTCGACGACGCACCGCGATCTCTTCACGGCGCGGCTCGACGTCTCGACGTTGCTCGAGCGTGACTGGTCCTCGCCCCTCGGGCGCTGGGAATCGCTCATGCAGACCTTCGAGCCGCAGCTGACGATCTACACGATCCAGGGGAGCGACGACGAGATCGTCGACGAGCCGAATTTCGGAAACTTCTTTAAGGAGACGCGGTACAAGGGGCCGTCGCAGTTCTTCAAGGTGGATCATCCCGTGTTCGTTCCGCCGGGCAGCACGAACCAGTCGCGCCAGCGCTTCTTCGCGATCGACAACATCCTGCAGGATCAGTCCGACGTGATCCCGGATCAGACGGTTGCCTACTGGACGACGGAGCACCAGTTTTTCGCGCGATCGAGCGGGGGAGACGGCACGAGTTACCGCCTCTTCCGTATCCGTTCCGGCACGGGCTACGATTTCGAGAACAGCGAGCAGGCCGATTCGATCATGGAGGCGAGCTTCGAGCCCTCGGATCAGCTGCAGCTCTTCTCGAACCTGACCTACAACAACGAGATCAGCCGGCTCGACAAGTTCAACATCGGCGGGATCGCTTCGACGAACCGGGGCGACCGGCTGGCGCTCAACTACCGGAACTCCAAGAGCTTCGCCGAGACCTTCGAGAATTTCCCCGACGATGATAACTTCGAGGGGTTCAAGGAAGGATTCGACGAGATCAGCGAGCTGAACACAAATTTGCGGATCCCGATCACGCGGAACCTCGACTTCCTATACGGATCGAACTATTCCTTCAACGTCAACGAGTTCTTCAGGCAGGTTTACTCGATCGTGTACCGCTCGAAGTGCAACTGCTGGTCCACCAGCCTTTCGCTGGTAGACCGGCGTCGCGTGAACGACACCCAGTTCCGCATTCTCGTGAACCTCGAGGGGCTGGGCTCGATCGGAAACGGCGCCGGGGCGCCTGGAGGAATTCAGCGAGCAACCCCCTAGCGGCGCCGGCGGCGCCCAGGTCCTACGGCAGGCGCGGGCCCGGGGAGGTTCCCCGGGCCCGGTTTTTTTGTTATTTTCAGCGTGTTTCCGGCGGCTTGGGCGGTCCAAACCATGCACGTTCCATCACTCGACGAATTCAAGGTGCTTGCCCGCAAGGGCAATCTGATCCCCGTCTCACGCGAGATCATGGGCGATACGGACACGCCCGTCTCCGCCTTCCGCAAGATCGATCGGGGCGGCCACGCCTTCCTGCTCGAATCGGTGGAGGGAGGCGAGAAGTGGGGGCGCTACAGCTTTCTCGGCGCCGAGCCACGGCTCGTCTTCCGGAGCAAGGGGCGCGAGGCGGAGATCCTCGAGGACGGGAAGCTGCGGCGAGAGGCGGTCGAGAAGGATCCGCTCGAAAACCTGAAACGTCTTCTGCAGGCCTACCGGCCGGTGAAGGTGCCGGGCCTCCCGCGTTTCTTCGGCGGCGCGGTGGGCTATCTCGCCTACGACCTGGTGCGTTTTTTCGAGCGCCTGCCCGACGCGAATCCGGATCCGCTGGATCTCTACGACGCGTACTTCGTCTTCACCGATACGCTCGTCATCTTCGACAACGTTCGTCAGAAGATAAAGGTCGTGCACAACACGCACGTTACCGAGGGCGAGGACCTCGAGGGGGCCTACCTACGCGCGACCCTGCGCATCGATGAACAGGTCGACCGCCTGAAGGCCCCCCAGGATCCCGAGAAGCTTCAGAAGGTGGCGGGAAGCCCGGAGGTCGGGTCGAACTTCTCCAGGGAGGAGTTCTGCCGGGCGGTCGAACGGGCGAAAGAATACGTGGTGGCGGGTGACGTCATCCAGGTCGTGCTCTCCTTGCGACATATCATGAACTTGCAGGTGGATCCGTTCTCGATCTACCGGACGCTCCGCACGCTCAACCCTTCTCCCTACATGTTCTTTCTACGGCACGAGGGGCACACGCTCGTGGGCGCCTCGCCCGAGGTGCTGGCCCGGGTGGAGGAGGGGCAAGTCGAGGTGCGCCCCATCGCCGGCACACGCCGCCGGGGGGAGGACGAGGTGGAGGATGCGAGGCTGGAGGCCGAGCTCAGAAGCGACCCCAAGGAAGTGGCCGAGCACGTGATGCTGGTCGACCTCGGACGGAACGACGTGGGGCGCGTGGCCCGCCGCGGGACGGTGCAGGTGAACGAGGTGATGGTGGTGGAGCGCTACTCCCACGTAATGCACCTGGTGTCGAACGTGCGTGCCGAGATACAGGAAGGGAAGGACGCCTTCGATGTCATCCGGGCGACCTTCCCGGCGGGAACGCTCTCGGGAGCGCCCAAGATCCGCGCGATGGAGATCATCGACGAACTTGAAAACCTTCGACGCGGCCCCTACGGCGGCGCCGTCGGCTACTTCGGCTACGGCGGGAACATGGACACGGCGATCACCATCCGGACGATCGTCATCAAGGACGGCAAGATCCACCTCCAGGCCGGGGCAGGCATTGTCTACGACAGCGATCCCGGGCGGGAGTATCAGGAGTGCGTCGACAAGGGACGCGCGCTCGTGAAGGCGATCGACCTGGCGCGGGAGGGGCTCGATTGACCTTTCTGGCGGGCGCGGCAAAGTTTCGCGAGATGGTCCTGCGGGGTCTGGTTCTTTCGCTTCTCGCGGGGCTGGGTGAGGCTCTTGCCGTCGCCTGGCGGGCCTCGCGCATTGCCGAGGTGGACAGCTGGGCCGGCCTCTTGCTGGCGGCCTTCGGCGCGGGCGCGACCGGCGCGATGCGCCTCCTGCCCGCGCTCTTCCTGCTCGAGTTGCTTGCGGCGGCGGTGGGGCGGGGAGTGTCACGCGCTTCCGGCCCGCGGGCCGGGCAGTGGGCCGCCGCGCTCACGTGGGGCGCGGGTGCTGGCGGGGTGGCGTTCTGGGTGCTCACCTGGTACGTCCGGTTCGATCCCGCCCGCATGGCGCCGCTCCTCGGAGGCGCTGCCGTCGGGATGGCGCTTCTCGCGCGGGCCTTTGGCTCGAAACGCGCCGGCTTGCGGCGGAGCGCCGTTGCGCTGGCCTTCGCGGTGGCATGCGCCGCCGTGATCTTCGAGTCGAGGATCTCCTTCGGGCAGTACCCGACGTTCCACGTCGCCGTTCAGTGGCTCGCCCTCGCGGTTCTGGCGGCGGCACTCGGCGCGATCGCGGCGTTCCGGGCGCCCCTGCGCGGGCTCGGCGGCGGAGGGCTCGGACTGGTGGCGGCCGGGGTGCTCGTGGCGCTGCCCCTGCACTGGAGCCTGGGCGCGTCGACCGCGGATCGCGCGACGGTGCACAAACTTGGCTGGATGACGCTGCCGCAGGATCAGCTCCTGAACATGGGCACTCTCAATCCGCTTTGCGAGGCGGCCGAGGACGTTCCCCTGCTGCCGGCCGCCGCGCGCGCGGAGGCCTTCCTCCGGCATGCCCACCTCGACCCGCTCCCCCGCGATCTCGCGGGGCGGAATTTGATTCTCGTGGTCATGGACGCGGTCCGGCGCGACCGCGTGGGGGCTTACGGTGGCCGCGGGGGCCTCACGCCCAATCTCGACGCGCTCGCGGGGGGATCGGTCGTATTCGAGAACGCCTACGCGTCTTCCGCGGGAACCATCGGCACGATGGGCGCCATGTTCTGCCTCGCGCCTCCGTCCTGGGTCGAGATGACCACGGAGGAGGTATTCTGGCGCGGGAAGCTGGGCGAAGGCTGCAAGACGATGGCCGAGCGGCTCTCGGAGCGAGGCTACGCCACGAGCGCGCACCTTCATTTCTACGTGGCCGGGACTTTTCCGAAGGCCTCGGGTTTTCATCGCGGCTTCGACGAGGTGACCAGGGGCGAGAACGATTTCGACGTCGTTGAGACGGCGCTCATGGCCCTCGACCGCGAGAGGGAGGGTGATGATCGCCCCGTTTTCTTCTGGCTCCAGCTGGGGCAGGCGCACGAGCCCTACGTCGCGCCGCCGGGGTTCGAGCCGCGCGACGGGAGCGAGGAATCGCGCTACGACGCTGCGGTCGCGAGCATCGACGCCGCCGTGGGCGCGCTCGAAGCAGGGCTCCGGTCGCGCGGGGTGTGGCGGGAGAGCGTGGTCGTGGTTCTTGCCGATCACGGCGAGGAGTTCGGTGATCACGGCGGGCGGCACCACAACCGGACCGTTTACGACGAGATGCTTCGCGTCCCGCTCGTCGTGCACGACGCGCGGCTCAAGCCCCGCCGCGTGCGTGAGGACGTCGTATTGAGCGACCTGGGAGCCTGGCTGCTCTGGCAGCGGGATGGAAGGCCGGACGGTGAGGTCGTCGACCGAGTGGCCTCCTCGGCAGGGCTTCTCTACGGGGCTCTGGGCGGGGTGCGTATTGCGGAGCTCCTGAGCAATGCGGGCATTCGGGTCGCGCTCATCGACGGGCCACGAAAGGCCATGCGCAACCTGACGAGCCGCTACGACGAGTTGTATGATCGCAAGGCCGACCCGCGCGAGCGGCGAAACCTGGCGCGCGCGGATAGCCGCGATTCGCTGCTGGCGGCCCTCGATCGTTACGAGGCGCTCCGAAGCTGCACCCGGCGCGCCCATGTGACGCCCCTTTGGGGCGACCGGGACGGGCGGACGGCCGCGACGGCGGGAGAACACTGATGCTCCTCATGATCGACAACTACGATTCCTTCACCTCCCACCTCGTCCAGTACCTCATGGAGCTGGGAGAGGAGGTGAAGGTCGAGCGGAACGACGCGATCTCTCTCGACGACGTCGCGCGCCTGCGCCCCTCGGGCATCGTCATCTCGCCGGGGCCGAAGACGCCCGCCGAAGCGGGGATCAGCGTTCCACTCGTGAAGCGGTTCGCGGGAGAGGTCCCGATCCTCGGCGTTTGCCTCGGCCATCAGGCAGTGGGCGTGGCCTTCGGCGGGCAGATGGCGTCGGCCCGGCGGATCATGCACGGGAAGACGTCGGCCATCTCCCACGACGGCCAGGGCGTGTTCCGGGGCCTGCCGAACCCCTTCGAAGCCACGCGTTACCATTCGCTGGTGCTCCGCGAGCCGTCGCTGCCGGACTGCCTGGAAGTTTCGGCGCATTCGGAGGACGGCGAGATCATGGGACTCAGGCACCGGACGCTCCCGGTCGAGGGGATCCAGTTCCATCCGGAATCGATCCTCACGCCGAGCGGCAAGGACCTCCTCAGAAACTTTCTGGCCATCTGTGCCGGGGAACGGGAGCGGGCATGATCCGCGAAGCGATCGCACGGCTCGTCGAGCGCGAGAATCTGCCGGGCCCGGTGATGGCCGAGGTGATGGACGAGATCATGGGAGGCGAGGCCACACCCGCGCAGATCGCCGCCTTTGCCACGGCGCTTCGCATGAAGGGCGAAACCGTGGACGAGCTGGCGGCGGGGGCCGAGCGGGTCAGGGCGCGGGCGGCGAAGCTCGGCGGCACGCGTCACGGGCTGCTGCTCGATACGGCCGGCACAGGGGGCGACGCCTCCGGCACCTTCAACATTTCGACGGCGGTGGCCTTCGTCGTGGCGGGGGCCGGCGTCCCGGTGGCAAAGCACGGCAACCGCGCCGTCTCGTCGCGGGCAGGCAGTGCCGACGTGCTGGAGGCTCTCGGAGTCGCCATCGACATGGGGCCGGATCGCGCGAGAGACTGCCTGGAGGAACTCGGCATCTGCTTCCTCTTCGCGCCGTCCTATCACGCCTCGCTCAAGCACGCCGCCGCGCCGCGCCGGGAGATCGGCGTGCGCACCTTCTTCAATCTCCTGGGCCCGCTTGCCAACCCAGCCGGGGCCGCGCGGCAGCTCCTGGGCGTTTACTCGGAGCCGCTCACCGAGACCATCGCCGGCGTGCTGCGGCGGCTCGGCGCCGAGGCGGCCTGGGTGGTCTGGGGGGAGGGGGGGCTCGACGAGATCAGCATTGCGGGGCGCACGCGCGTCGCGGAGCTCCGGGCGGGAGAGATCCGGCTATTCGATCTCTGGCCTGAGTCCTTCGGCGTTCCCGCCGCGCGCATGGAGGATCTGCGCGGGGGTGACGCCGAGGCGAACGCCCGCATTCTGCGCGGCGTGCTCGGCGGCGAGGAGGGGCCTCGCAGGGACGTCGTTCTCGTAAATGCGGCGGCCGCGCTCCTGGTCGCCGGAAAGGCGAAGGACCTGAAACACGGCGTCGAGCTGGCGCGTGCCGCCATCGATCGGGGCGAGGCGCAGAAGAAGCTCGAATCGCTCGTTCATTTTGCCGACTGAGACCCGGAAGGCGCCCCATGCTCGACGAGATAGTCCGCCACAAGCGCGAGGAGATCGCAGCCGTCAAGCGCCTGGCGCCCCTCGACTCGCTTCCCAGGCCCGGCGATCTCCCCCCGGCGCGGGATTTCCGGGGCGCTCTCGCGGCCGAGGAAGGCGACATCCGGATCATCGCGGAGCTCAAGAAGGCGTCACCCAGCCGCGGCGTGATCCGTGAAGAGTTCGATCCAGTGGCGCTCGCCGAGGGCTACGCGCGAAACGGCGCGGCGGCCCTCTCGGTGCTGACCGACGAGAAGTACTTCCAGGGGCGGCTCGACTACCTCGATGCGATCCGCGCGCGGGTTCAGCTCCCGCTGCTCCGGAAGGACTTCATCGTCGACGTCTACCAGCTGCGCGAGTCGCGCGCGCGCGGGGCCGACGCCATTCTGCTCATCGTCGCCGCGCTGGCTCGGGCGGAGCTTGCCGATCTGCACGGCCGGGCGCGGGAGGCAGGGCTGCACTGCCTCGTCGAGGTTCATTCGGAGGAGGAGCTGGACGCCGCGGCCGCGATCGGAGCGGAGATCATCGGGATCAACAACAGGAACCTCAAAACCTTCGAGGTCAGCCTCGACACGACCCGCCGGCTGGCGCCCAAGCTGCCACGGGCCGCGATCGGGGTCTGCGAGAGCGGCATCCGGAGCCGCGCCGATCTCCTCGATCTGGCGGGGGTGGGCGTGCGTTGCTTCCTCATAGGCGAGCAACTAATGGCAGCACCCGATCCGGGGAGCCGGCTGGCGGAGCTTCTCGGCGCCAGGAAGGGAGACGCATGAAGCCGCTTCACGTGAAGATCTGCGGAGTGACCCGGGCGGAGGACGCCATCGCGGCCGCCGAACTGGGCGCGGACCTGATCGGCGTCAATTTCGCGCCGGCCTCGCCGCGCTGCATCTCGCACGAGCAGGCCATCGAGATAGTTAAGGCGTTGCCGAAGGGAGTCGAGG
>JAUYMQ010000088.1 GCA_030698575.1 Deltaproteobacteria bacterium | reverse complement strand
CCCGTAATACGGGTTGTTGTATCCCGAGGCGTAGGTTGCGGGGGGGGCGTAGTAGCCCGCTCCGTTGTAACTCGAATGGTACACCGTGGGCGTGGCCCCGGGTTGGTAGTGGCCTGCGAGGGCCGGTGTGGCGATAGCCAGCGCTCCCAAGGCGGCCAGCGCGAACAGGAACGTTCTCATGTGTCTCCTCCGGGGATGGGAGCCCGCCGGGTGCGGGACAGGGCTCCGGATTATAAATGTTTTCCCCTCTTGGCCGGTCCGGCGGAGGAACCCTCGTACCGGTCCGGCCGCGACAGTCCTGCAAGTGATTCGAACAAGGGGCTGACGGGGCCGATCCCAGGGTATTCGACCGGTTCGAGGCCTTCCGTCGTTTGTCCGGGGGGACCGAGAGTTGACAGACGCCGCGCGCGTTCCCTAACGTGCCAGACTTCCGGCGAAGACAGATCCTCCAACGGCAACTTTCAATGGCCGCACGGGCGGCGCAAGGAGTTCGCATCATGAAGCTGAAGGACAAGGCGGCGCTGGTGACGGGTGGGGGATCGGGGCTCGGCCGCGCGATTTCCCTTCTTTTTGCCCGGGAGGGCGCCCGGGTGATCGTCAACGACATCAATATCGAGTCGGCCCAGCAGACGGTCGAGGCCATGGGCGAGGCCAAGCCCCGCGGGCTCGCCGTCAAGGCCGATGTGTCCGACAGCGCCCAGGTCAGGGCGATGTTCGACGAGATCGAGAAAAAAATCGGCCGGCTGGACATTCTGGTGAACAACGCGGGTATCGCTGAGGCAACGGGTGAGGAGATGGACAGGCTGAACCAGAAGTTCGAGGCACGGGTGGGCGAGGCGCTGGGCGGCCAGGGGGTCCAGACCCAGTGGGAGGTCGTGAGCAACATGACCGACGAGGCGTGGCTCAAGATGATCGGCATTCACCTGAACGGCACCTTCTTCTGCACGCGGGAGGCGGTGAAGCTCATGGGCGGGGAGCGAGGGGGGGCGATCGTCAACATGTCGAGTGTGGCGGGCCTCATGGGTCTGGAAGCGGCCCCCCACTACAGCGCGGCCAAGGCCGGAATCATCGGCTTCACCCGGGCGGTCGCCCGGGAACTCGGCTCTCTGAACATTCGCGTGAACGCCCTCTGTCCGAGCTTCATCACGACGCCCATGACCGAAGGAATCTCGCCCATGCTGAAGATGATGACCAGCGGTCAGACGCCCCTGGGCCGCTGGGGCGAGCCCCCCGAGGTGGCGAGCGTCGCGCTCTTCCTCGCCTCGGACGACAGCTCCTTCATCACGGGCCAGTGGATCTCTCCGAACGGCGGTCTCTTCATCGGTTAAGCCCGGCCGGCGGCACGCTTTTCAGAAGGAAGCCCTCGCGATCCCGCGGGGGCTTGTCTTTTTGCTGTTTCGCTTCCCGGCCGGCGCGCGCCTGCGCGGCGCCCCGCAGTAATCGCGCCTGCGCGTTGCGAGGGTCGATCGCGATCGCCCGATCGAAGCGTTGGAGCGCTGATGCCAGGGCTCCTTCCCGGAGGGCAAGGCGGCCGAGATTCAGGTGGGCTTCAATGTTTGCGGGATCTATCTCGAGGGCCTTTGCATAGCGCCGTTTCGCGGCATCCCATTCGCCGCTTCCCTCCGCCGCTGCGCCCGCCATCACGAGCGCGGCCGGCGATCGCGGCGCGCGGAGAAGCGCCATGCCGGCGGCGTCGCCCGCCTCGTCCGGAAATCCGAGGCGAAGGAGGACGGCGGCGTAGGCCAGCGGAGCACGCAGATCGGGCTCTTCCCCCACAGCAAGGAGAGCGCGGATGCCGTCCGCGAGACGGTCAGGATGCCGCTCGTCGGGACGCAGGGGAAGCGGAGCGCGCAGACCGGGGGCTATCTCTTCCTTCGCAATGATCTCGGGAGACGTCTCACGCCGCCGGGTGAAGACGGCGCCTTTCGCGTCCAGATGCACGAGCGCCCACGCGGGATCGGCCGCAAGCCGATCGATGAGCGGGCCGTGAAGCGGGTTTTCGTGATCGATCACCACGGTTTCGAACTTCGCTTGCCCATCGAGCGCCTTCCACCCCCCGGCGCTGCGGATGGCGCGGTCGTAGGCCTCGACCTGCGCCGGAGGCAGGGCCTCGAGCCGTGCGTCGATAAAGGCGGCCCTTCCGGGGTAGGCGCGCCAGATGAAATAGCCGCCGCTGTCGATGTCGTTGAACACGGGCCCCGGAAGATCACGTTGGGTGACGTAGTCCATGGTTTCACGGAGGATGGCGGCGCCGTCCACGCCGCCGCCGAACCGCTTGATCCGGCCGTCCCGCCCGTAGAACTTCCCTCCGGCCGCATCCCGCGCGAAGAGCAGCATGGCGGCAATCAAGGCGAGAGAAATCGCGCGCCCGAGCGCGCGGCGCGCCGGCGAAAACGGAATCATGCGGCCGAGACGATCCCCGAGGACCGGGAGCTGGGCGCCGGCGAACAGGATCGCCGCGATGACGAAGAAGGGGATGTTCCGTCGCGCCGACGCCGCAAGGATCAGCATGAGGACGGCGAGCAGGAGGAGCGAGCGGTCCACGCGGGGAAGCGAGATGACGATCACGACGGCCGTCAGCGCAAGGAGAAGACGGAAGGCGAGGATGGCCGTGGTCACACGGAAGTCCGAGAAGGCCCCCTGGAACTCGGCGATGCCGATGGCCGGATTGTCGAGTTGCCCGAGAAGATCCAGAGCATGCAGCGCCCCTGTGAGACCGTAAGGCGTCGCCGCCAGGGCAGCCGTGCCCGCGAAGAGAGCGAGCGCGAGTCCGAGGAGATCCCTCAGCGCGATCCCCGACCCGGGGCCTGGCCGCCGGCCCGGTAGCGACTCCCCGGCCAGGAAGGCCCCCGCGGCCACGCAGCCGAGCACGGCGAGGCCGTGCACATTGGCCCAAAGGACCTGGAGGGCGACCAGCGCCAGGAGCAAGCGGGCGCGGGGCCGACGGCGCCAGCGCATGAGAAGCGCCAGGCTCGTCACGAGGAAGAGGCAGGAGAGCAGCTCGGGACGATCGATCATCCGCTCGTTCGATGCGACCGCGCCGATGGCAAGGAAAGGGAGGAGGGCGAGAAAGCCGCCGGGGGGCGCCGCGGTGCGCGCCAGCAGCGCCCAGCAGCCGCCGCCTGCGAGAAGCTTGAGAACGATGAGGCCTTCGGGACCCGCCAGCCGCCACAGGCCCTGCAGCAGCACCTGGTAGAGCCACTGGTGATCGATCCAGGGGTAAGCGGCGTACAAGGCAAAGGTGTTCGCGCGGGGGACGGCTGCCTCGGCGAGGATGAGCCAGCCCGCCTTCAGGTGCCACCAGACGTCCGGATCCTGGATGGGTGCGTAGAGGAAGACGAGAAGAAGGAGCGCCAGCGCGCCGGCGCCGGCTATCTCCAGCCCGCGGCGAATTCGCGCCGGCCACGGGCCGGTGGACGCCGGAGAAGCGCCCTGGGCTACCATGCCGCGATGTTCAGGGATTGCCGAGGATGGTCACGCAGCCGACGGCGCCGGGACCGCCGAGGTTGTGGGCAAGACCGACCTGCGCGTCCTTCACCTGGCGGTCGCCCACGCGGTGCTGGAGCTGCCGCGTGACCTCGTAGATCATCCTGACGCCCGTGCCGCCTATCGGGTGCCCTGACGATTTCAGCCCGCCGCTCGGGTTCACCGGGAGCTTTCCGCCGATCGCCGAGTGTCCCTCCTCGATGAAGCGGCCTCCCTTCCCCTTTTCGCAGAAGAGCAGATCCTCGTAGTTCAGGATCTCGGTGATTGTGAAGCAGTCGTGCGTCTCGGCCAGGTCGATCTCCTCGAGGGGATTCTTGATCCCGGCCTGCTCGTAGGCCTGGCGGGCCGCCAGTGTGGTGGCCGGGAAGCCGTCGTACTCGAAGCCCGGTTTGAAGTAGGGCGCGCCCGAGGTCACCGCAAGGCCAAGCCCTTTCACGAGGACGTAGTCATCCCGGAAGCTTTTTGCGATGTCGGTCCGGCAGATGACAGCGGCCGCCGCGCCATCGGTGGTCGGACAGCAGTCAAACAATCCGAGAGGGCTGGAGATGAGCGGGGCGTTGAGCACTGTCTCTTCATCGATTTCCATCTGGAAGTGGGCCTTCTTGTTCATGGCGCCGTTGTGGTGGTTCTTGACGGCAACCTTCGCGAGTTGCGATTTGGTGGTGCCGTACTTGTGGAAATGCCGGTTCGCCGCGAGGGCGAAGAGATTGGGCGCCGTGACCCCCCATGCGAGCATCGGGTGGTTGCGCGTGTTCGGAATGCCGCGCGCGCCCGAGTCGCGCAGTTTTTCGAAGCCGACCACCAGCGCCACGTCGTAGGCGCCGCTGGCCACGGCGAAGCAGGCGTTCCGGAAGGCGTCCATGCCGCTGGCGCAGTAGTTCTCGACGCGCGTGATGGGAATGTTCTGGATCTTGAGCGCGTCTCCGAGGCTCGTTCCCGAGAAAGCGGAGTTGAGCGTGCCGACCCAGGCCGCCTGGATGTCCCCGGGCGCCACGCCTGCATCTTCCAGCGCCTCGAAGCCGGCGGCCACGATCATGTCCTCGATGCTCATGTCGTAGTTTTCACCGAACTTGGCGCACCCCGTGCCCACCACGGCTACGCGATCGCGAATGTCTCCCATGATTGCTCCTTTGGCGGCGGCGCCCGAGGGCGGCCGGCGGGCGCGTCAGTCGCGCGGCCGTGCCTTCCAGAAGTAGTTCTTGATCCCCGCGCCCTCGTGAAGCTTCCGGAGGACCATCTCCACCTCGAGCCCCACGCGAATCTGATCCGGTTCGGCGTCGGTCATCTGCAGGAGCACCCGGCCGCCCCCCTCGACGTTGACGATCGCCTCCGTCGTGGGCGGATCCAGCGAAGGGTGCAGGTAATCGTTCGTGAAGGTGTGCACGATGCCGTGGCGCGACAGCTTGTGATCGACGAAGTTGTCCTTCGTCCCGCAGTCGACGCACACCCGCTGCCGTGGAAACTGGATGGTCTCGCACTTCCCGCACTTCTCGCCGTAGAACTGGAGATACTGCTTCGTTTCCCGCCAGAGCACGACCGGCGAGCTTGAGCCGGGTGACGGAATGCTCTTCACGAGATCACGGAACAGGCTGTAGCGTCCGTAGCTCTCCATGGGCCTGCGCCGCGCGAGGTAGTGAGAGGGGCCGCGCCGGCCGCGGTGCTGCTCGATGGCCTCGGTCACGCGGAACAGCAGCGCGTCGCTCCCGTCTCCGTAACTTGCGACCACGATGAGATCGCCCGGAGACGCTTCCTCGAGAACCCGCGCAAGGCTGAGAAGCACCTGGGCGCAGCCCGTGTCGCCGACGTTTCCGAGCATCGCGTCGGCAATCTGTTTCTTGGGATCCATCTCGAGCCGCTTGGCCACGTTCTGCGGCGCCCGCGCGTTGGGGCTGTAAAGCACCAGCCGGCTGACGTCCATCGGCTTCAGCCCCTGCCGGTCGAGAAGGAGCGAGATGCTTTCCATGAGCACCCGCTGGTAGCCGAACTTCGTCTCGAAGCCGCCCGGGAACTGCTGGACATAGGGATCGACGTCGCGGCGCCAGGTCCCGAGGAACTCGTCGTTGATCGACACGTGTCCCTCGAGCACGGCGATGCACTCCTCGCTTCCGAGGAGAACCGCCGCCGCGCCGTCGCCGAAGCTCATCTCGAAGGCCGTCTGCGGTTCGGCGGGCCGCTGATCCGCCGCCGTGACCAGCGCCCTGCTGGTCGCGCCGGCGTTGATAGCGTCGATCCCGGCGAGAATGCCCGCAGTGGCGGCCCGGAGCGTGTTCGCGCTGTCGAGGGTGCGGCACTCGCGGCTCAGATCGAGTGCCGTGGCCAGGAGGCCGGCGGCTGCCTTCTCGTGGTACGGGGGCGTCGTGGTCGCCAGGCATGCGAAGCGCATCTCGGCGCGAAGCGCATCGGTATCGAAGCCGTCGAGGCAGTTCAGCGCCGCCTCGAAGGCCATCGTGAAGCTGTCCTCGTCGAAACCCGCCACGGCTTTCTCACCCTTGCCGCCGGACTGGCGCCAGTGGCGTGAGATGATCTCGCGTGGGAGGCGGTAGCGCGGAATGTAGGCGCCGAAGGAGACGATCCCGACCGGGCGCTTGGGCATGGAAACCCTCGAAGTTTGTTGAGAATTCCGACTGGTTTTAACGCTCCCCACCGTCAATGTCAACTCGGTTGACTGGCCAATCAACGCGTGTTAAAGACCTCCTTCCTTTCGAATCGGGAGAGTTAAACGGTGTTCAGGAAGGTCCTCATTGCAAACCGGGGAGAGATTGCGCTGCGCGTTCAACAGGCGTGCCGCGAGCTGGGAATCCGGACGGTCGCCGTTTATTCCGAGGCGGATGCCGGAGCGCCTCATGCCCGCGCGGCCGACGAAGCCGTTCTCATCGGCCCTCCGCCGGCGCGGCAGAGCTACCTCGACGCGGATCGCATCCTCGAAGCGGCCCGCGCCACGGGGGCCGAGGCCATTCATCCGGGCTACGGTTTCCTCTCGGAGAACGCCGGCTTCGCGCGCCGCTGCCGGGAAGCCGGCATCGTCTTCATCGGACCGCAGGCCGAGGCCATCGAGTCGATGGGATCGAAGGCCGCGGCCCGGGACCTGATGCGCAAGGCCGGCGTGCCGGTCGTTCCCGGGAGCCCCGGCCCCACGGGCTCACTCGACGAAGCGAAAAAGATTGCAGCGGATGTGGGCTACCCGGTCTTTGTGAAGGCCTCCGGCGGCGGCGGCGGGATCGGCATGCAGCTCGTCCGGGACGATGCGGGACTCGATAAGGTCTTCGAGGGCGCCCGGTCGCGGGCAGAGTCGCTCTTCGGCGATGCTTCGGTCTACATCGAGAAGTGCCTCCCGGGCCCGCGGCACGTGGAGTTCCAGGTATTCGGCGACGCTCGCGGGAACATCGTCCATCTGTTCGAGCGTGAGTGTTCCATCCAGCGGCGGCACCAGAAGGTCATCGAGGAGACGCCGAGCACTGCTCTGACACCCGAACTTCGCAAGCAGATGGGCGAAGCGGCGGTGCGCGCCGCCGCGGCCGTGGACTACGTCAACGCCGGAACGATCGAGTTTCTTGTCGATGCCGACCGGAATTTCTACTTCATCGAGATGAACACCCGTCTCCAGGTCGAGCATCCGGTCACCGAGGTCACCTGCGGGGTCGATCTGGTCCACCTGCAGCTCCGGGTGGCGGCCGGGGAACTGCTCCCGTTCAGCCAGGACGCCATCAAGCCATCCGGGCACGCCATCGAGTTCCGCATCTACGCGGAGAACCCGGCGAAGAACTTCATGCCCAGCCCTGGCACCATCAGCAAATGGAAGACGCCGGAAGGGGAGGGGGTGCGGGTGGACAGTGGGGTGGGCGAAGGCTCCGTGGTGAGCGTCCACTACGACCCGCTGCTCGCGAAGCTCATCGTCTCGGGAGCCTCCCGTGAGGAAGCCGTTCTGCGCGCACTCGTTGCGCTCGAAGGCTATGTTGTCGAAGGGATTCACACGAACATCGATTTGCACAAAGAGGTGCTCCGCCACCCGGAATTCCGGGCGGGAGAGTTCGACACCGGATTCCTCTATAATCGACTGAAGCCCCAGGGGTCATAGGTCCCGAGCGGGCAAGGAGCTTCTGCAATGCCGACGGACGTTGCCGCACACATCACCGGGACCGTCTGGAAGATCGAAGCGAAGGTTGGCGATTCCGTTCTGGAAGGCGATACGATCATCATCCTGGAATCGATGAAGATGGAGATGCCCGTCGAGGCCCCGGCCAGCGGCAGCATCACGGAGATCCGGGTGAACGAGGGCTCGGCGGTGAGCGAAGGGGATGTGCTCGCGGTCATCGGCTGACGGCCCTCCCGGCCCATCGAGGCGCACCGATTCATGCCTGACCAACCGGAGTCCCGCCAGCCCGTCTCTGGCCAGCCCGCGTCTGACTGGATAATCGTCGAACGGCGCGGCGCGATCGCTACCCTCGTCCTGAACAACCCCGCCAAGCGAAACGCCCTCAATCTGGAACTGCTCGCGGATCTCTACTCGACCCTTGAAGCCCTCGACAAGGAGGACGTCTGCTGCCTCATCGTCCGCGGCGCGGGGGACCGGAGTTTCTGCAGCGGCTTCGACATCTCCGCGATCCCGACTCGCATCCCGCCCGCGGAGTTTGCGGAGAAGGCGCCGCGGAACCTGGTCCAGACGGTGATCGGG
>JAUYMQ010000087.1 GCA_030698575.1 Deltaproteobacteria bacterium | reverse complement strand
CGCCCCGCTGCAGCTTCGCCTTCAAGCGCTGCACGCGCTGCGCGTCGGCGTACTGACGGGGCGTCACGCCGAGCGCCTGCTTGAAGATGCGCTGCAGGTAATAGGGGCTCAGGCCGACCCGGCGCGCGATCTCTCCGAGGGAGGGCACGCGATCGGCGCTCTCCTCAATGAAGCGGCAGGCTGCGAGCACGCGCCGGTCGCGCGCTACTCCGGCCTTTGCTTCCTGCTTGCGCCGCCCGCTCTCCGCCATCGGATCGATCTCCTTCAGAACTGCACTGCTCGCCTGCCCATCATACCGGTTCATGGCTCTTCCTCCCTCGCACGCGCGCGCCCTCGCGGCATTGCTGGGAACAGGCATAGCGCAGCCGGGGATGGAGCCTCTATCCGGATCTTGCGATTTATATCGAAGGTTGTGAAAGAGGCCACGAGGCGGGCCTCAGGAAAGCTGAATGTGCTCGAAATCAAAGGACAATCGGGAGGATCTGGTCAGGCCCGGGCGCGCGGCCGCCGGGCCGTCACGAACCAGTCCCACATGCGCGGCTCGCCGGGGAACATCTCGTAGCCGATCCGTTCTTCGTCCCAGGGGTAGAAAACCTTCCCCAGCCGCACCCAGCGGAAGCCGGCGCGGCGCAGCCGGTAGCGGATCTCGAAGTCGTAGTAGAACTTCTGCGAGAGCTTGCCGTCGTCGTACAGCCCCAGCTCGAAGTTGAACTTGCCGCGCTCGAGCCGCCGCCGTGTGCGCGCGAGCGCGCGTTTCCGCCCGCTCGTCGCGTGCATCTCCTGCTCGTGGATGAGCATCGCCTGGTAGAGCACGGGCTCCATGGCCGGAAAGATGGCGATGAGCCGCCCGCCGGGGCGCAGGCTGTCGTGAATTCCCCGGAGAATGTCGTTGACCTCGCGGGCGTCGGGCGAGAGCACCGCGTTCACGGTGATGGCGGCGTCGAAGCGCTCGCGGCACCCGTGCAGATCGCGCAGGTCGCGCCGCAGAAAGCGCACGTTGCGCCCGATCGGCTGGCGCCGCGCAAGCGACAGCATTCGCTCCGAGAAATCGATGGCCGTGACGTGGCGGAAGCGGGAGGAGAGGAGCGGAAGAAGGGCGCCCGTGCCGCAGCCGAACTCGGCGGCGTCGAGTCGGCCGGCGCCGCGCAGGCGGCGCAGCGCGCCCGGCAGCGGGTTCTCGACCCCCTCCTGGAAAGGGCTGATGACTTCGCTGTGATACTGGGGCGCGATACGGTCCCAGTCCCTGGCTTCCATCGCAGACTCCTGAACCCATGGCCCGCCGCAGGGGGGCGGGGGAGTCGCGAACGGCCAGGGGCCGCAGGATCCCCACAAGCCCGCGCCGAGTCAAGACATTTCCCCGGGCGGGGAGAATCGTTACGCCGCGGCTCGCCCGATACGCCGATGGGCCCCGGCTTGCGCGGGCCGTGGCCCGGCGGGCAAGATGGAGGCATGGTCGGGCGCGCGAACGTCCTAGGCGCCGGAGGTTCCTCATGGCTGAATCCCGCGAGAATCCCATCATCCTCCGCGAACTCGATCACGTGGTCTTCCGCGTGCGTGATCCGAAGACGTCGCTTGCCTTCTATCAGAACGTCCTCGGGATGAAGCTCGCCAACTACAACGAGGCTGTCGAGCTCTGGCAGCTCCAGTGCGGCAGTGGAATGATCGATCTCATGCCCATGATGGGCGACTCACCACTACCCGATCTCGGCAAGCGCCACGTCGATCATGTTTGCATCGGGGTCGCGGGAAAGAACATCCATGCGATCGCTGACTATCTGAAGACCAGGGGCGTGCAGGTAATCGGGGAGCCCACGCTGCGAAACGGCGCGCGCGGGCAAGGCTTGTCGATCTACATTCTGGATCCGGACGGCTACATCCTCGAAATCAAGCAGGAGTCGGACTGAACGCGCCCACGGGATCAGCTCGGAATCATGATGGCTGGAAACGGCGCGCCGGGACGATCCTCCGGCTGGCGGGCTGGTCGATTCTTGGCGCTCTTGTGCTCGGCGAGATCTTCCTTCAGGCGGGCTCCTTTTTCGTCAGCGACAGGTCGGACGGAGGCCCCCGGTCGGCGAAGATCACCATCCTCAGCGTCGGCGATTCCCACACCTACGGCGCCGGAGTCGAGACCGGCGAGTCCTACCCTTCACACCTCCAGCGCTTCCTCGATGCGAAGGCCCCGAATCGCTACCGGGTGGTCAACCTGGGCATTCCCGGCCTGAACACTGCGCAGGTTCGCCATCGACTTCCGTTGTGGGCCAGCCGTTACGACCCGAAGGTAATCATCGTCTGGTGCGGCGTGAACAACGCGTGGAATCTCGCCGAGGTGGACTCGGGCCAGCTCGGCTGGCGCGAAAGGCTCGAAGGCTTTGCGGCGCACTCCCGGCTCTACCGGTTCGTGCGCGTTGCCATCCACGACCGGGAGCTCGAGGCCAGCAATGTCACGAAAGCGGGGAACGACACGCCCTGGCTCGACGTCGGGAAGCACGGCCTTGCCGGAGAGATGTTGCTTCACATCGCCGGGCGGCTCGAGAGGATCAAGTACGGACTGTCGAGCGACGTGAATGTCTGGAAAGGGATGAAGGAGCGGGCGCAACGGGATTTCGAGGCCATTTACGGCTTTGCGGAGTCGGCGCGCGCCCGGCTCATCTTTGTGACCTATCCCTTTGAAACGGAAGCGCCCTTCATGTCCGCGAACGAAGCTATTCGCGATGTCGCGAAGCAGCATGGTCTGACCGTGATCGAGTCGACACCGGCGGTGATACGCGTGCCCGTCAATGATCGACTATTTCTCCCGGGCAACCATCCCACCGGACCTACCTACCGAGAAATCGCCCGTGATGTCGCGGATGCGGTCTTGCAGGAGCAATGAACCGGTTGCTCCCGCTTTATCCCATGCGTCCGCAGCGCGGGCAGGAAACGACCCGGAAGTCTCGCATCCGAAGTACCAGGTCAGCCAGCGGAAATTGAACATTCCCGAAGGGTCGCAGTCGTAGTCAGGGTCGCGCCAGAGAGGAACAATATCCGGGGCGCTCCACTTGCCGAGCAATTGTCCACTACCCCGCGCCGGTCCAGACGAAGGAGCCTTACATTGAATGCGTCGCGATTTCGTCAGATTCTCCCGGCCGTCGTATATGTCACGCTCGGCGCCCTGCTTCTTCTTTTCACGCCAACGATTGGTTCGGCAAGAGATCTCGATCCCCTGGTCGTAAAATCAGAGCTTCCCGCCGGCGTTGTGACCTTGAAGACACTCGCGCGAACCGATGACCCGGTTGTCGTCCGGGGCAACGACCTTCCGGGAATGCTCGGGCGCCCCGCGTTCGGGATCCGTGCCTACGCGCTCAGAGAAGGGGCGCTTGCGATCATTCCTTCCCAGGCGGACGAGTTCGACGATAAGGGGAGGATCATCTCCACGAACGGGAACAACCCAAGCAAGGACGAGGATGACGGGAAGCTCGATTCGAACGACGAGCTTGTCGTGATGGCTTCCGATCTCGGTGCAAAGGCATCGCGGGCCCTCTTCCCCCGAACTGCCAGGGCCGCCGCGGAAATCGAGGCAATCGACCCGCTCACGGGCGAGAAGGGCTGGTTTTACCTTTTCGATTTCGACGATCCGCCCGAAGCCTCCACCGTCAGCTACGTGCACTACGATCCTGCTGAGGATCTGGTGGACTCGTCGCTGTATCGGGTTGACTTCAATCCGGAGCACGCAATCCTCATCGACGATATGCGCCTGAAAAGCAGCTCCGGGGACGAGGGACCAAATCTTATCGATCGGATCAAAGCGCGAACGGTCCTGAAATCAAGGCTCTACCTGACCTTCCACTTCAATGAAGAAGACATCACCACCAAGGTCGCCGCATACAAGATCGGCCCTATACGGGTAGTTCGAGCCACAGAATACTACCTGAAGATCCTTTTCCTGAAGGTCACACCCTCCGCCTATGTGGACTACCTGTTTTACTCAAACGCCATCGTCGGCCCGAGCGAGATGAAGATTCCTTTCAACCCGAAGCTCGTGCTGCGCGGGGGGAGTGAATCATGGAGCGGGCTTGATTTCGACTCCAATGTCTATGGCTGGAGCTTCTATACCGAGGGCCATCCCGAGCCGGTTGTCTTGAACGGCAGCAAAATGAAGGGAGTCGGCGAGACGAGGGAAGGCGTTCGGTGGTTCGCCCTCTACGGAGAGAACGCAGGGACGCTTCTCCGGATAGTGTACGGCCCAACTCTTGTCGATGCGAAGCTCCCTTACGTTTTTTTCTATCGCGACGACGCGACGAGGGATGACGCACCAGAGCGGGAAAAGGGAGAAACGCTGCTCGGCTACTACATGGATATTCAGCGAATCCCGAAAGGCGAGCACAAGTTCTGGTTCTACCAGTACTTCGCCGCTCCTTATAAGCCCGGCGACGAGAAGAAGTTCAATGACATCGTCGATCATCCGCTGGAGGTGAAGGCACAGGCGATGTCCTTGCCGAAAACCGCGGCGATGATGTCACAGCGCTAGATCTTCGCCAGCCATCCGACCAGCGGCGCCATCGCCTTGCACTGCTTGAAGCAGGCGTCGAGAAGCTTGGGCGAGCTGATGGTCGACGCCGGAATGCGGGGCGACAGGGCGTAGAGATTGCTGTGCCGAAGCAGCTCGGCCCGCGGATGATCCGGAGCGAACCCCTGCGGGATGCGCTTGTAGCTCGGCCCGCCGGTTGTGTAGCCGGGTTTCTTTGCGATCGCCTCCAGGGCGCGCGCCAGTTCCTTGCCGCGCCGGCTGTCGTCGACGGATTCGCGGTAGGCCTTCAGGAAATCTGGCGGGAAACCATACAAGCCCGCAAACATTCGGCCGCCGTCGGCATCGAGGTGGAAGAGGAATCCGGGGTTCTCCTTCTTCGCCTTCCGAGTGCCCTCCCAGAAGAGGATACCGAGGTAGGTTTTGTAAGGCGTCTTGTCTTTGCTGAAGCGCGTGTCGCGGTAGATTCGCTTGACCGAGCCGGTCCCGCTGGTCCGGGGATCGAAGCGGATGTCCCGCGAAAGGTTTTTCAGCCGGGGGCCGAGGAGTGAAACAAATGCTTCGGCCGGCGCCAGGACGTTCGCCTGGTACTCTTTTTTGTGCGCCTCGAACCACTTCCGGTTATTGTTCTTCTTGATTGCCTTGAAGAACTGGAGGGCTTCCTTCGGGAAGCCCGAGAATCGCGGCACGTCTCGCATGGGGGACCTCCGTTGCTGGTCCGGGAATGATCTCATCCTCGCCCATCTTTGCACACCACCGAGGCGCCC
>JAUYMQ010000077.1 GCA_030698575.1 Deltaproteobacteria bacterium | reverse complement strand
GAAGAGGCAGCCGGGGAACTGAGCCCTGGAATTCCGGTAGGCCTCGAACAGGAGCTTGCCGCACTGGCGCTTCTGGTCGAGGCCTGCCGTGGCCGGCGCCCCGTCCGAGCGCGCCTCTTCCGTCGGGGGCGGCGTCTTCGCTGCGGCATCGGCGATCATTGCGCTCGCCGAAGGTGCTTCCACCGGGTCGAGCTCCGACGGGAAGGACCGGTACTTCTGCGGCAGGCGGTACTTGTCCCGGCGCGACCTCTCCGGTGGCTCGGCGATCCTGCCCGGCAGGTAGGGCAGGAGGACGGTCATGGTTGTGCCCTTGTCCAAGGTGCTCTCGATTGACAGCTCGCCGCCGAACTGTGCGACCGTCTGGCGGACGAACACGAACCCGAGCGAGTGGAGCTCACCATCCAGCGTCTGGCGGTCGGCGAGGAGCCGTTGAATCTTCTCGGGGGACATGCCCACGCCGTCGTCGCGCACGCGCAGCGCCACACGGTCGCCCTCAATGGCAGCACTCACATTCAGCACGCCCACCTTGCGCCCGCTCAAGGCGTCGACGGAGTTCATGACCAGGTTGAAGTACATGCGGCGAAAACGCTGGCGGTCCCCGGCGATGACCGCCGGGTCCAGCCGGTCGAGCCGCAACTCCACACGGGCCTCGGACTTCTCGGCAACGTACCCCAGCACGACGTCGCGCGTGAAATTGCGGATGTCCTCGGCGATGTCGAATTCCTCGCGCACGCCCGGGTGATCCAGCTCGTCGAGGAAAGCCTCGATGCGCCGGTACACGCCGTAGAGCCAGCCGACGCAGTTGCGGTAGTGGCGCCGCGAGCGCACGGAGCGGGCATCGTCGGGCAGGAAGGACAGCACCTTGTCCGACCGGCCCCACAGGGGGTTGAGGATGAGCTCGCACGCCTCGCGGATGGAATCGACGTGCCGGCGGCCGAAGAGGAGGACCGTGCGGTCCGGCGAGAAGCTCTTCACCGCGTTGGAGTAGTCCTGGTAGGTCCGGCGCAGGGCGCCGAGCTTCGCCTTCAGCTCCTGGACGTCCGCGAGGTGCAGAACCTGCGCCTGCCCGATGTTGTAGATCTCGAGGTCGGTATTCAGGGTTACGTGGTAGTGAAGGATCTCGTTGACGAAGCGCTCGACACGAAGATCGTGGATGAGGAACTTGATCTCAGCGACTTCCTTCTTGATCCCTTGCGCGTAGTCCGGCATGGCTGGGGATGAAGCGCTCCGTGGATCTGTCGCCACCGTTTTGACCCTAACACGATAAGCAATGCAATTTGCATCGGCATGGACGGCAACGGCCGCTCGATCGGCAATGTGTTCATCGAGCGGCTGCGGCGCGGCGTGCAGCACAACTAGTATATCCGCAGGCCGAGGCCAGCGTTCGCGGCGCAATGCAACAGCCGGCGCGCTACTTCCTCTTCCGAAACACGCGATGCCCCCTTCTTTCCTGGGCCAGCATACCTCGAAAACCTGCGTGCTTCACATTGCCTGCTTCAACAGCACAACCCTTGACCAGACAGCGTGATGCGAAGCTGCTTGTCCGCCGCGCCGTCCGCTGTCTGCCTCAAACGGACGTGCGGCGGCACCGGATAAGCAATTCTCCTCTTAAGAAACCACCACGCCTGTCCTGACAGCCAGTTCTACTTCCTGCCGCCTTCGGCAGCCCATTTCTCGAGCATGTCGGTGGTGACCGACTTGGGTCGCTCGAGGGCATAGCCCAAGGCGCGGTCCCAGGTGATATTGGCCATGCAGCCAAGGGCGCGGCCCACGCCGAAGAGCACAGTATAGAAGTCCCAGTTCTTGAGGCCGTAGTACCACTGGATGACACCAGACTGCGCGTCGACGTTTGGCCACGGGTTCTTGGTTTTGCCGTGCTCGCTAAGGACGCCCGGTGCAACTTCGAAGATCATGGAGACCAGCTTGAACAGCGGATCATCCTTGAGACCCGGCGTCCTGAGGCAGAATTCACGCTGCGACATGTAGCGCGGATCGGTCTTCCGGAGGACGGCGTGACCGTAGCCCGGGACGACCTGGCCGGAGTTGAGCGTATCCCAAAGGGCCTTGGTGACCAGCTCCTTGGTGGGCTCGACGCCTTTGCAGTACTTTTCCTGGAACTTCATGGTCCAGCTGAGCACTTCCTGGTTCGCGAGGCCGTGGAGCGGGCCTGCCAGGCCGTTGAGGCCTGCAGAGTACGCATAGTAGGGGTCGGACATGGCCGAGGCCACAAGGTGGGTGGTGTGGGCCGAGACGTTGCCGGATTCGTGATCCGAGTGGAGAATGAAATACATGCGGGCCACGTCCTTGTACTCCTCGCTCTGGCCGATCATGTGGGCGAAATTGGCCCCCATGTCCAGATTGGGATCTATGGCGGTCTGCTTGTCGTCCCTGTACTTCAGGTTGTAAATGAAGGCCGCGATGACGGGGATGCGGGCCACGAGGTCGCTGGCATCCTCGTACACCTGTTCCCAGGCGTTCGTCTTGTTGAACTTGCCCGAATTGTAGTACGCGGCAAACTTGGAATCCTTCTGCATAACCAGGATGGCGCTGGAGAGCATTACCATCGGGTGACTGTCCCGCGGCAGCGCGCGGAGCACGTCAAACACGTACTGGGGAACATCCTGACGCGTCTTCCACTGTGCAGCGACTTCGTCCACCTGTGCCTGGGTGGGAACGTCGCCGGTCAGGAGGAAGTACCAGAAGGACTCGACGGTCGGATAAGTGGAGCCGGGAGCCTTGGGGAGGGCCGCAAAGGTTTCCGGGATCGTCTTGCCCCGGAAGCGTATCCCTTCCTGCGGATCGAGGTAGGAGACGTCGGTGACCAGGCACCTGATGTCGCGGGCTCCGCCAATACACTGCCCGATATCGACCTTGTCGATGACAACGTCTGCGTATTCCTTGGTGAGTTTGGCGGTGCGCGCACGGTGCGCCTGCACCTTTTCCGACAATTTCTCCTTTAACTGCGTCATAGGACTGATCTCCGACTGCTTGGGACTTTGGGATTGAGCCTTTTCCGATAATTTGTCTAGCACCTGTGTCATGTGTCTGATCTCCTATTGCTTGCTACGTTTAAATTAAGCGACCTCATGGCAAATCCGGGATTTTTCGCGTTTGGCCGACCGCTGTGTCTTCGACATCGAAATGTGGCGCCAGGCACTCGCGCATCCATTGCACCACCTCGGCGAACCGCACGTCGCGGCACTCGGTGCGCGCGCGGATTAGATCCCATATCTCGTTGTCTGTATAAGTTAGAAGTGTCTGGAACGAACTCAGGTGTTCACCGTGCAGTCGGTTGCAGTGCTTCTCCAGAAAGCGCTCCAGCACCAGGTCCAGTTCCAGCAATCCGCGGCGGCATTGCCAGCGCAGTCGGTTCCGTTCTTCCGTGTCCAATAGCGTATTCATCTCCACGGTTTGAACCAGCGAAATCAGTTCAGGCGAGCGAAGGATAGCGAGGAGCCGCTCGCACCTTGCGCCGTTCGCGATGAGTGATTTTGGCTCAACATGGGCTGCTGGTATTGATTTCCGTCAATACGGGCAGGAAAATCGTGGCGCCGCCGCAGGCGCCGATCGCGCCTGCCCGCGGATTTCGCGATCAGCCCCGACTAGCCGAGTTCATTGCGATAATAATACTTGTCGGTCCGGTAGTAGCCGCGGCGGAATTCCACCGGCTTTTCACCGTAACTGAAGGCGACCCGTTCGACGCACAGCAGCGGCGCGTCCGCCGCCACGCGCAACAGCTCCGCTGCCGTCGCGTCCGCTGCAACCGCGCGGATTTTCTCCTCTGCGCGGATCATGCGCGTGCCGAACTCGGTCTCGAACAGCTTGTACATCGAGCCCTTGTATTCGTTGAAAATCGCGGCGCTGAGATTCCTGAACAGGGCGCCGGGCAGGAAGATCTGCTCGAACACCGTGGGCTCATCGGCAAAACAGAGCACGCGCCGGATGACCACCACGCCGTCGCCGGCCCTCAGCTCGAGC
>JAUYMQ010000064.1 GCA_030698575.1 Deltaproteobacteria bacterium | reverse complement strand
TGTACGGGCTGCCCTTGATGATCCAATCAGTGGCCATCTCCACGATCTACATCTGGTTACGCTACTACTGACCTGATGCTGAATCAGGAGACTCGGGCTGGGTAGGACCTTTGCCCGGGCGGGGCGGGCCTGCGGAATATTCGGCTATACTTGGCTCTGGTTGATTCCGCGGCAAGTAAAGGGCAACATCATCTGGGCTGCATATCGCGAAGAGAGTGGGGGATTGTCATGAAGGTCATCGTCATCGGCGCCGGAATAGCGGGGCTCGGGGCCGCCACCTATTTTTCCCGGAAGGGACATAAGGTTCGCGTTCTCGAGGCGAGTGATCGCATCGGGGGACGCGCGATCACCCTGCGTCGCAAGGGGAGCGAGGATCGGGTCGACGTTGGGACCCAGTACTACCATTCGAGTTACACCCGGGCCCTGAGCCTCATCCGCGATGTGGGTCTCGAGAGCACGCTATCCAAGATCAAGGGGGACAGCCGTTTCTTTGACGACCGCGTCGCGGGTGGCTCCTACCTGCTCGATCACAGGCTCCCGTGGTTCCGGCCGGCCGGGATTGGCGGCAACCTGCGTCTCGGCTGGTTTCTGTTGTCGCGGCTCCTCAGGCACCCGATGAGCACGTTCGCCCTCGAGCCGCAGGCGAAAACCGATCAGCTCTCGGGCCTCGCTTTGAGCGAGAACCCGGTTCTTCGGGAATTCCTGGTGCGACCGCTGACGCTCGCGGGGGCGATCGCCGAACCCGAGGCGATGAACGTGAGCCTCCTCCACGTGCTTCGGCTCATCCGTATCATCCTGCTGACCGACTACATCTCGCTTTCGGGCGGAATTGCGTCCCTGCACGAGCGGCTCGGCGAGCGTCTGGACATCCGCCTCGATTCGCCCGTCGCGCGCCTCGTCGAGGAGCGCGGCAGGATCACAGGCGTCGAGGTCGGGGGAGCGGGTGAGATCCTGACGGCCGATCATGTCGTCATCGCCACGACGGCGCCGGCCGCGCTGCGCTTCGTTCCAGCGGAATGGGACGCAGAGCGAGAGTTTCTGGCAAGCGTGACCATTCCGCCCTTCGCCTTTCCGACCTTCTTCCTCGATCGTCCACTAGAAAAGAACGTCTGGTCCTACGTGACGCGGAGAGGAAGCGGTGAGAAGGTAGGCATCATCATCGACGCCGCGCAGAAGAATCCGTCCATGGTTCCTTCAGGAAAGGCGGTGATCCAGGCCTGGCCCTGTTACCCCGAGTCGAAGGACTTCGTAGATGCCCCGGACTCTGCGATCATCGATGCATGCCGTCGAGAGCTCGAGGGCCACTTTCCCGGTTTCGGATCCTGGATCGAAGAGGCGCATGTCACGCGCCATGCCTACGCCGTGCCGTTTCATCCGGTGGGGCACCAGACGCGGGCGATCGAGTTCATCCGGAATGCAGACAGGCGCGGCGTTTCGTTCTGCGGAGACTATCTCTCGGGCGGATATCTCGAGCCCGCGCTCTGGAGCGCGGAACGGGCCGCCAATCTGCATGCCTGATGGTCAGGGATGATCAGGAGGGGCCTCCATCGGCTTGCCCGCCCGGGCATTGCACGATGCGGTCCGGGGCTCAGGCCACCCTCTCACCGATCAACCCCAGGATACGCCCATCCCGTCCTCGCCGCGGAACGGAGCTGATTGTTGCGAGCGCCTGAGGGTCCGGTCGAACCAGACGAGGGGCGGGATCCAGAGCCAGTTCGTGAACACGATGAGGAGCATGAGCCGCTCCGGTACCTCTCCCGCGAAGAATCCCAAGGTCACCGCGCCCGCTGTGATCGTCTTCTCAATCCAGTTGTACTTCACGAGCGCGGCCTTTCGCCGCACGTCGCGGCTCGTCTCCCAGAACATGATCCCAAACATGAAAACGAGGCCCATCCAAAGACGCAGCACGAACGGGTAGTTCGGTTCGGGTCCGCCGAAGGCGACAGCATATCCCACGGGATCGATGATTCCTCTCAGGGAGAGAGTCCAGTTGATCACCGCGTTCACGCCGAACATCCACATGCCGATTTTCTCGATCCTCATCACGCCTCCGTTTCCGCTCCGCCAAGCAACGCAAGCCTGCGCGGGTCGCGCAGCACTCGCATTGCGGCTATGCGCCCGTTCCGGGTCTCGATGTGCAGTGTTCCCCAGACGGCGCCGCCTGACTCGGGTAGCGCGATTACCACGGCCGGCTCGCCGTTGATCCGAGCGACCCGGGGCCGCATGGGCTCGGGCCTGCGGCGTCCCACGTTGATCCACATCCGGGTAAGCGCCCGAGGGCCGAACACCGGTTTGACAGGCGTGCGCCGCATTCCCCGGTCGATCACGCCCCAGACGTCCTCGTCAAGGAGCGATGTGAACGCTTCCGCAGAGCGCGTTTCGATGGCCCGGACCAGCCCGTCCACCACCCTGGGATCGGCGACCGGATCCACATCGAGCCTCCGCCTGGCTGCCGCCAGGCGTGACCGCGCCCGGTTCGTCAGCGCTTTCGCGGCGTTCGCGTTCACGTTGAGTGCCTTGCCCACCTCTTCAAGCGGCCATCCGTACACTTCATGGAGAACAAGCGCGGCGCGCTGCCTTGCGGGGAGCCACTGGAGCGCCGCCATGACGGCGAAGCGGACATCGTCGCGCAGGATGACAGAAGCCTCCGGGTCGGGTTTCGTCGAGGTGAAGGCGGGAAGATCTGGCTCATCCAGGGGATCGATCAGCGATGAGCGCTGCCTCTCGACGCGATCCCTGCGAAGTTGGTCCAGGCATACCGTCGTCGCGATCCGGAACAGCCAGCCATCCAGGGCGTCTTTGTGAGCGAGCCCCTCCTCGCGCTCGATCGCGCGCGCGATGGCTTCCTGCGCCAGATCATCCGCGTCCTGTCGGCTGCCCGTCAGTCGGTAACAGAGGCCCCAGACCCTCTTTCGATTGCGCTCGATGGCCGCCAGAAGCGACCTTGAAGGTAAGCTGGTCAAGGCCATTCTCCCTCTTGATCACAAGAACGTTTGAAGGGTCCTTCAGGGTACGCCCATCGAAACATTTTTCCGGAACGCCGGAGCAGGTCATCGGGTGCGATACGTTTGCGCGGGCCCGCGCAGAAGCCCGCCCGGGCTCCGCCGGCCGCTTGACATGCCGCCCTGGCCCGAGGAAACTTTCGCGCAATCCGTAGCCCTCGGCGAAAGTGGAGTTCGCGCACCGCCAGGCGCCCGTTGCCGATGGCGCTAGGCACCGCCGCACAGGAGAAGCTCACTATGCATAGCATTGCGGGTCATTTGCGCATACCGGTGATCGCCCTGGCGCTCACCCTCCTGATCGTCTCGGCCGCGGCGCCCCTGGCGCTCGCCCAGTCCGGCGGAAGCTCCCCCAGGATGCCCGGGGTGTTTCAGCCCGAGGTCGGCGCCGGGACCGTGTACGAGATGTCGAGCGCGCAGGCGCCCAAGAGCGCGATGACTTACGCAATTGTCGGGAAGGAAGCCTTCGAGGGGAAGGAGGCGTGGTGGATCGAGCTGCGGTTCGACCTGGGGGAGGAGGGCGAGATGATCATGAAGCAACTTGCATTCATTCCCCCGGAGGGGGTCCCCGAGCCCAAGCGGATGATCATGCAGGCCGGCGAATCGCCGCCGATGGAATTTCCACCCGAGATGGTGGCCTCGATCGGCCGCCGGGCTCGCACCGAGATGGACAAGGCGGGGCTCGGCGAGAAGGTTGGCACCGAGTCCATCACGGTGCCGGCCGGCACGTTCCGCTGCGATCACTATCGGCAGACCACCGGTGACTGGACGGGGGAGGTCTGGGTCTCGCGCGACGTGCGCCCGAACGGGATGGTCAAGATGGTATCGCCCGAGGGGAGCATGACGCTCGTGAAGGTGCTCTCGAACGAGACCTCACGCATCAAGGGTGCGCCACAGCGAATGCCCGCCATGCCCGGAGGCTTCCCGGGCGGCGCCCCACCGATGGAACCACCGGCGCCGCGTGCGGGCGGAACGGAATAGAGCGTCTGCCGTCACCTGTTCATGGAGAGAGAATCATGAACGCACGTTCGCGATTTTTGTTCGCCTCGATCGTTTTTCTTTCGCTCGGCTTGACGGTCGGATCCGCGGAGGCCAAGGACGTCGAGGGGAGCCTGGATCATCCGATGATCTCGCGCTACGCGGGGTCGGAAATTATCCGCTACGACGACAGGGAGTTCGACGAGTACGCTCTTCTCACGAGCGAGGCGAAGCACTACGGCGGAAAGGAGAAAAATCTCGAATCTTGCCGGATGCTCGAAGGTCGTGTGACGAAGATCACCTACCGGGCGCCCGCCGGGCGCAGCACGCTGGAGGTCTTCCGGAACTACGAGAGCGCCCTGAAAGAGGCAGGCTTCGAGGTCCTTTTCGGTTGTGACGACCAAGTCTGCGGTGGGCGGAATTTCAACCACGCGGTCGTTCCCTACGATCTGATCTTCGGCGACAACTATGAGGATCAGCGCTACCTGGCGGCGGTCCTTCCACGGGAGGAGGGCGACATTTTTATCTCGCTCTACGTTGCGCGCGACGAGGGCGCCGGGTCGGCCGCTGCAACGCAGCTCGACGTGATCACCACGAAGCCGATGGAAAGCGGGATGGTGACGATTGATGCGGACGCCATGGCCAAGGGCATCGCGGCCGAGGGGCACATTGCTGTCTACGGCATCTACTTCGATACTGACAAGGCCGACATCAAGCCGGAGTCGAAGCCGACGCTGGACGAGATTGCGAAGTTGCTGACCTCGGAGCCGACCCTCGAGGTGATGGTGGTAGGCCATACAGATAATGTGGGCACGCCGGAGTACAACCTGGGCCTTTCGCAGAAGCGTGCCCAGGCCGTCGTAAACGCGCTCTCGTCCGTTTACGGCGTTGCGCCAACCCGCCTTTCAAACTCGGGCGCCGGGCTCACATCGCCGGTGGCGAGCAACCGGACCGAGGAGGGGCGCGCCAAGAACCGGCGTGTGGAACTCGTCGAGCGGTAGCCGCCACGCAGGCATTGGGAATCTTTCATGACCTTTCAGAAACTGAATCCCAGCGCCGGATCCCGTCCCGGGACGCTGATGATCCCTCCCGGGGCGCCACCCACCCGGATTCGCCTGGTGCGTTACTGGCCCGAGGGAATCGAGGAGCGCGAGGTTGAAAACCCCGCAGAGCTTGGCTCTCCGCTTTCGGGCGAAGAGAAGATCTGGGTGGATATCCAGGGGCTCGGCACCGAGGCGACTCTGCGCCAGATCGCCCAGATTTTCGGCATGAACCCGCTGGCCCTCGAGGACGCCGTGAACACCCCCCAGCGGGCGAAATCGGAGCTGTACGAGAACCACCAGCTCGTCATTTCGCGCATACCTCTACTGGATGAAGAGGGCGATCTCGAGGTGCCCCAGATCTGCTTCATCATCGGGAAGAACTACCTGCTCACCTTCCAGGAGCGCTTTTTCGGCTTCTTCGATCCGGTGAGGGAGCGGCTGCGGACGGCCCTGGGTCCGATACGGCGGATGGGGCCCGACTATCTGGCCTACGCGCTCATCGATACGCTTGTCGACCGTTACTATCCGATCGCCGAGGACCTCTCCCATCAGCTCGAGGAGCTGGAGGACGATATAATCGACGACCCACGGCCTGACACGCTGAGCGAGATCCACCGGATCCGCCGGTTGCTCGTCGTTTTGCGGCGCGTGGGTCGGCCGCAGCGGGAGGCGGTGAACGCCATGATCCGCGATCAGACCCCTTACATCTCCGAGAGCGTACGCGCCTTCCTGCGCGACACCTATGACCATATTTCCCAGATCACCGAGCTCGTGGACTCAACGCGCGAGATGGCGGTGGGGCTGTCCGAGATTTACCTCTCGAACGTGAGCCAGAAGACGAACGAGGTCATGAAGGTGCTCACCCTCATGGCGAGCATCTTTATCCCGCTCACCTTCATCGCAGGCATCTACGGGATGAACTTCGAGTACATGCCGGAGCTGGCGCAGCGAAACGGCTACTTTCTCGTCTTGATCGTGATGGTTGCTCTCGGCCTGGGTATGATTTTTTTATTTCGCCGCAGGGGCTGGATCGGATATTCCGGCCGTCGTCGCAAACGGCAGCGTCGGAACTACTGAGCCCGGCCGGGCGCGAATTTGGCGAAAATTCCTTCATTCACATGGGTGCGCATTGCCAGCCTGGCTCTGGCTGCCGGTTCCGTGGCCGCAGCCCCGGATCTGAAGGAGCCCCCATGCGTCTCCAGCTCGCCATCAACGTCAAGGACATCGACGCCGCGGTCGATTTCTACTCGAAGATGTTTAACACCCCTGTCAACAAACGAAAGCCCGGCTACGCGAACTTTGCCATCACGGATCCGCCGCTGAAGCTCGTTCTCTTCGAAATGCCCGATGCGCCCGAACGGCTCAACCACCTGGGCGTCGAGGTATTCGAGGACGAGGAGGTCACGGCAGCCACCGAGCGACTCAAGACGTCGGGAATGGAGCACCTCGTGGAAGATCAGACCACTTGCTACTACGCTAAGCAAAACAAGGTCTGGGCGGTAGAGCCCGACGGCATGCGCTGGGAGTGGTACCGGGTCATCGAGGATTTGGAGACCTTCAATGAGAACCACGAAGCAGCGCCGGGCGATCAGGCCGCCTGGCGCCCCTGAGCCAGAGGGGAGGAGACCGATGCCGGAAGGTTCCGGGAGCAAGCTCCATTTCGTCTATAACGTCGATGCCACGCCTCTAGCCCTCGTGAAGGACTTCGTTCACCGGCTGGTCGCGCCGAAAACCTACCCCTGCAAGCTCTGCGACGTGACCTACGGCCGGTTCATCAAGAAGGCCGAGTGGCGCGCCTTCTTGCGAACCTTGCCGATCCCCTCCGAGTTTCACCTGCGGAGCGTTTTCAGACGCCGATTCCCGTCGGTCCGGAACCTGCCCCTCCCAGCCGTCTTCCTGGAGCGCCCGGCAGGCACCTTGCGTGAGCTGATCCCGGCCCGTGAGCTTGCCGGGGTCCAGGATCTGGAAACGCTGGAGTCGCTCGTAAATAGAAAGATTGCTTCCCTTGGCCTCCCGGCCACTGGCCGCAGCCCGAAGCGGCGCGCCCGCAGCAACGGCTAAAATCCAAAGATTCCTGTTGTAATCCAGGCGCTTAGGTGCGCTTTGCGACATTCGCACGGGCAGTCCCGCGGAGGGCGGGGAGCCGCTATTGCTCGAAAAAGCGCCGCCGAGCGTGTAGGATGATTCGCAAGTCTATTGCACGCGCCCCTACCCCCCGGCGCCACCATCCGCCCTGCGCGGCCGCTAGTTGCGACCACTATTTGCGGCCACTACTGGCGGAAGGTTCGGGGAAGGGGCAGGAGCCAGCCTGTCGGGCCTTGGGCCCGGATCGGCGGCGCGGGCCTCGCAGGAGGCCCCGGGAGTGACGTGATGAAGAGAATCAAGCAGGTCCTGAACACCAAGGGGGCCGATGTCTATTCCATCGACATGAACGAATGCGTGTTCGATGCCATCAAGCTCATGGCGGAGAAGGAGATAGGCGCACTCGTCGTGACTGACGGCGAAAAGCTGGCCGGCATCATCTCCGAACGTGACTACACGCGGAAGGTCATTCTCAAGGGCCGCACATCCCAGCAGACGCGGGTCGAAGAGATCATGACCAGCGACGTGATCACCGTGCATCCGAAGCAAACGATCAAGGAATGCATGAGCCTGATGACGCAGCATCGCATTCGCCACCTGCCGGTGATCGAAGGCGAACGATTGATCGGAATGCTCTCGATCGGAGACCTGGTCAAGGCCATCATCGCGGAACAGCAGTTCACGATCGAGCAGTTGCAGAGCTACATTCGCGGATAGCATGCTCTCTCCTTCCCGAGTCAGTCTTGAAGCTCACTCCGGCCCGCGGTTCCAGCGGGCCAGAGTTTTTTCTGTTCGTTCTTCTCCTGAAAGGAACCTTTGATGATCCTCCTCAACCCCAGGAAGCACGATCGAAACTACCCGGATGAGCGGTCGCGGGAGGTCATGCTCAAGACCATCGAGTTCTTCGAGAGCAAGGGCAAGCGGAAGCTCAAGGAGGATGATCGCGAAAGGGTCTGGTACGCCGACTTCCTGGAGTTCGTAAAGAAGGAGCGGATCTTCGCGACGATCCTGACGCCTTCAGGGTACGGGGCGGCTGACTCGCGCTGGGACACCTGGCGGATCTGCGAGTTCGCGGAGATCCTCGGTTTCTACGGGCTGCAGTACTGGTACACCTGGCAGGTTTCGGTCCTCGGCCTGGGCCCCATCTGGATGAGCGGCAACGCGGAGCAGAAACAGCGGGCGGCGCGCCTTCTCGAGGAGGGGGGGATCTTCGCGTTCGGGCTTTCGGAGAAAGCCCACGGGGCGGACGTGTACTCCACCGACATGCACCTGACGCCGCAGGGCAACGGCGAATATCTGGCCCGGGGGGAGAAGTACTACATCGGCAACGGCAACAAGGCGGCCATGGTCTCGACCTTCGGGAAGCTCACCGACTCAGGCGATTACGTCTTCTTTGCCGTCGATTCGCAGCACGAGAAGTTCGAGTGCGTGAAGAACGTCATCAACAGCCAGTCCTTCGTTTCGGATTACGTGCTCCACGATTACCCCGTCAAGGAAAGCGACATCCTGTCCCGGGGGCAGGAGGCGTGGAACGCGGCGCTCAACACCGTCAACGTCGGCAAGTTCAATCTGGGCTGGGCGTCCATCGGCATCTGCACGCACGCGCTCTACGAGGCTATCACCCATGCCTCGAACCGCAAGCTGTACGGGATGCAGGTGACGGACTTCGACCATGTGAAGCAGCTGTTCACAGACGCCTACGCCCGTCTGCTGGCCATGAAGCTGGTGACCCTGCGGGCGGCGGATTACATGCGCTCGGCCTCTCCCGACGACAGGCGCTACCTGCTCTACAATGCGGTCGTGAAGATGAAGGTCACTACTCAGGGGGAGGACGTCGTCAACCATCTCTGGGACGTGATCGCGGCGAAGGGGTTCGAGAAGGACATGTATTTCGAGATGGCCGCACGGGACATCCGCGCGATGCCGAAACTCGAGGGAACGGTTCACGTGAACGTGGCGCTCATCAATAAGTTCATGCCCGGTTATTTCCTCAACCACCAGGCCTATGAGGAAGTTCCCCGGCGGGACGACGGCGCGGACGACAGCTACCTGTTCCGGCAGGGCCCGACGAAGGGGCTGGGGCACGTGCGGTTCCCCGATTACGCGCCGGTTTTCGAGGCCCATGATCTTCCGAACGTGAACCTGTTCCGCGAGCAGATGGGAGCCTTCCGGGAACTCCTCGAGAAGGCCACCCCCGGCGCCGGACAGGCGAACGACGTCGATTTCATGCTGGCGCTGGGAGAGATCTTCGTGCTCGTGGTCTACGCGCAGTTACTGCTCGAGAACGCGAAGATCTACCAGGTCGAACCGGGTGTGATCGATCAAATATTCGACGTGCTGGTGAGGGACTTCTCGAAGTACGCGCTCCATCTGTACAGCAAGCCCACCAGCACGCCGAAGCAGATGGAGCATTGCCTCGCAATGATCAGGAAGCCGATTGTGGATGAGGAGCGATACCGGAAGGTTTGGGAGGAGCACGTCCACAGCCTGAACGGCGCCTACGAGATGAATCCGTGAGCCTTGCCGCTACTTGATTCCGACAGTTGCCTCCAGGACGTTATAGGCGTGATCGCCGAGCTTCTCGAAGCTCGTTAGCATGTCAAGAAAGAGAATTCCTGCGGTCGCGGTGCACTTTCCGCCGGACAGCCTCTCGATGTGAGACTGCCGGAACTCGGTGCGCAGGTCATTCAGCTCCCGCTCCCTCTCCCGCGCCTTGGGCATCGGGTCCTCCTCACGTTTCAGGATCGCCTCCCTCATCGGCTCGACAATTTCGGCGGCCTTCGAAGCCATCGTATCCAGCTCCCTCATAGCGTCTACA
>JAUYMQ010000063.1 GCA_030698575.1 Deltaproteobacteria bacterium | reverse complement strand
AAGACCGTCGAGGAGTCGCCCAACCGCCCCGCTCACCCGCGAGCAAGCTTCCACGGTCACGGCTGCTTCGGGGTGATCCAGAACGAGCCGCAGGAGGGCGCTGGTCCGCCCCCTGCCGTACTTGAGGTCGAGCAATTCGAGTCCCAGCTCCTCGACCACAGGCTCCACCACCCGCCGGATCTCTTCTGGCGTGGGCTCGCCAGCGCCGACCGGGCCCGGTTCCTCGCTCTCGCGCCTCCGGCGCGCCCGCCGGCTTCCGCGCATGCCCCCGCCCCTGATAGACGGCCCGGCGAGGCCGTCTCCGGATCGCCGCCTGGCGGCTTCCCGCAGGGCCTCCGCGTGGGCCATGTAATAAAAAAAGCGGACCCGATGAGCCCACTTCGCGGAACCCAGCCCCTCGATGGAGCCACTGCAAGGACCAGGCGGAACTCTCTATGTCAGGGCTTTTAACACAGGAATTAGCGCGATGCAACAGGAAAATCTTTATCTCTTGGGCGCTTAGCCCTTAACGCCCCCCCTCTCCGCGGGCATCCCCCGGAGGGTGCCCACGATCTCGCTCATCTTCCTGACCCCCTGTTCCAGGAGCAGGACCCGGAGGCCCTCGAGGATCTCGATTGCCGCGCGGGGCCTCACGAAGTTGATGGTCCCCACCTGGACCGCCGTGGCCCCGGCGATCAGGAACTCCATGACGTCCTCCGCCGTTGCGATACCCCCGATCCCGATGACGGGGATACTCACGGTTCGGGCCGCTTCCCATACCATGCGAACCGCGATGGGCCGGATGGCAGGGCCTGAGAGCCCCCCCACCCCGGTATGGATGCGGCTCCTCCGGGTTCGGATGTCGATCGAGAGCGCGGGAATGGAGTTGATCAGGCTGATGGCGTCGGCGCCCTCGTCCTCACCGAGCTTCGCGAACGGGCGGACGTCCGCCACGCTGGGCGTCAGCTTCAGGATGACCGGCAGACGCGTGGCGCGACGGACGCCCCGCATCGTTTTCGTGGTCAGACCCCGGTCTGTGCCGAAAATGGTTCCCTTCTCGATATTCGGGCAGCCCACGTTCACCTCGAGGGCGGCGATCCCCTCCGCATCGTCGAGCCGCCGTGTCACCTCGACGAATTCCTTCACCGACGTGCCGAAGACCGAGGCCACGACCGGCACCCCACGCTTTCTGAGCGGCGGGAGCTTGTCGCGGATGAAAGCATCGACGCCGACGCTCATGATTCCGATGGAATTGATCATTCCCGCCGGCGTCTCCTGAAGGCGGGGAGGCTGGTTCCCGGGCCGCGGCGCGAGGGAAATCGATTTCACGACCACTGCGCCGAGCTGGCCCAGATCGATGAAATCGGCGAACTCGTCGCCATAGCCGAAGGTGCCCGAGGCCGTCATGATGGGGTTCCGGATCGAGAGCCCCCCGCCGATGTCGACGCGGAGATCCGGCCCGCCCCCGCGCCCCTTCTTGCCGCTCACGACTCCCACCCCCAGGCCAGCGTCGCCGCGTCGAACACCGGGCCGTCCGTGCACATGAGCTTCATCCGATCCCGCGGAGAGCGAACCGGCGCTTCCGGATCCGCCACAAGACAGGGAACCGCGCATCCGAGACAGACCCCGAAGCCGCAGGCCATCGGCCCCTCGAGGCTCACCTGGCATTTGACGCCCGCGCGCTCGCAGACGCGCCAGGCGGCCTCCATCATGGGTGTCGGGCCGCACACGTAAGCCATGCCGATGGTGCGGCCGCGCCGCGCCTCTTCGGTAAGGACGTTTTCCAGAAGCTCCGCCACCGTGCCACGGCGCCCGACCGTTCCGTCGTCGGTGGCGAGCTGCACCCGGGCGCCCAGGGCGCGGAAATCGCTCTTGCAGAGAAGCTGTCGTCGCGTGCGGGCGCCGATGAGGACGGTGACGTCCCGGCGCGCCCTGGCCGTCCTGCCGCGCGCCAGCGCCTTGCCCAGAAGATGGAGCGAGGCGATCCCCGTTCCGCCGCCAACAAGCACCGGCCGAACTCCCGGCTGTGGCGGCGCGAACGCGCGGCCCAGTGGCCCGAGGATCCAGAGCCGCTGTCCGGGGACCGCGCCGGCCAGGCGCGCTGTGCCCTGCCCCACGACGCGATAGACGACCTCTACGGCAGCCCGCCTTCCGGCGCGCCCCGCCTGGTAGAGCGCCATCGCCCTCGGGAGAAAGGGTTCTCCGTTCTCGCCGTCGCTCAACATGACGAACTGGCCGGCAGACGCCGCCGGGAAGGCCGGTAGCGAGAGGCGCAGCCGGTAGGCCCCCTCGCCGAGCGACTCCTGGCGCGAGACCGTGGCGAGCTGGTGAGTCGGGCGGGAGGCGGATGGGGTCAATTCGAAATCTCCAGGAGCATGACGACGGCGTCCTCACCGTCCTCGTAGTAGCGGGGGCGGATGCCGATCTCCGAGAAGCCGTACTCCTCGTAAAGGCGCCTCGCCCCGCGGTTGCTCCTGCGGACCTCGAGGAAACCGACCTTCGCCCCCCGGGCCGCTGCGAAGTCCAGAGCGTGGGACAGGAGACGGCGCCCGACGCCCTGCCGGCGGCGCGCGGGATCGACCGCGACGTTCAGGAGATGCATCTCGCCGAGAAAGAGCCAGAAGCAGACGTAGCCCAGAACCTCCGCTGCGCCGCCATCTCCATCGCGGGAGACGAAGATGTGGCAAAGACGGTTGTCCAGTTCCTCGGCGAACATCTGCCCTGTCCAGGGGTTCGGATAGGATGCGCGCTCGATGAAAAGCATCTGGTCGAGATCGGCGGGCGTGTACCGGCCAATCCTGCGCGAGGTTCCGCCTGTTGCGGCGACCGCCACTGAGATCACCTCTGGCTTGCGGGAATCCGGGGGGGGGGCCGGGGCCTCAGGCCTCCGACCGGGGCTGAAGTCCGAACTGCTTGATCTTCCGTGAGAGCGACTCGCGCGCCACACCGAGCTTTTCAGCGGTCTTGGAGATGTTACCGCCGTTCTCCGCAAGCTTTCTTGCGATGTAGTCGCGCTCGAACCGGGAACGGGCATCTGCCAGCGACCCGTCCGGCGCCCCCCCGGCGCGCTCGCCGGCGCCCCCCTTCATCAACTCCTCGGGGAGATCATTCACCGTGATACGCTGCCCCGGTGTCATCAGGACGAGCCGCTCGATGATATTGCGGAGCTCCCGAACATTGCCGGGCCACGGATAGGCCACGAGGACCCGGAGCGCCGCCTTGTCGAGCTGCCGGGGCTTCTGCCGCACCTCGGCGGCAGAGTGCTGCAGGAAGTGCTCGACCAGGAGTGGGATGTCCTCCTGCCGCTCGCTGAGAGATGGAACATGGAAGGGGATCACGTTGAGCCGGTAGTAGAGATCCTCGCGGAAAGCGCCCCGCTCGATCTCCTTCAGGAGGTCCTTGTTCGTCGCGGCGAGCACGCGGACGTCAACCTGGATCTTCTTGACCCCGCCGACGCGCTCGAAGGTCTGTTCCTGGAGGATCCGCAGCACCTTCGCCTGGGTTTTCAGGCTCATGTCCGCAATCTCGTCGAGAAAGAGCGTCCCCTGATCGGCCAGATCGAATTTGCCCCGCTTCTGCGAGACCGCACCCGTGAAAGCCCCCTTCTCGTGCCCGAACAGCTCGCTCTCGATCAGATCCTCGGGAATGGCGGCGCAGTTCACTTCGATGAAGGGCTCCTCACGCCGGAGGCTCATTGCGTGAACGGCCCGGGCCACCAGCTCCTTTCCCGTGCCGTTTTGGCCGGTTATGAGCACCCAGCCGTTCGTCGGGGCGACGCGCTCGATCTGTGACTTCAGCTTCTTCATCGGCTCGCTCTCGCCGATGATCCGCGACCCCCCATCGAGCGTGTCGATGAGGATCCGGTTCGCCTCGGCGAGCTTCTGGTGATCCACGGCGTTCCGGACCGCGAGCAGGATTTTTTCGATGGATAGAGGCTTCTCGATAAAATCGTAAGCGCCAAGCTTGGTGGCCCTGACCGCTGTCTCGATGGTGCCATGGCCTGACATCATTATGACGGGGAGATTCGGCCAGGCCTCTTTCAGGCCGGCCAGGACGTCGATTCCGCTCTTGCCGGGCATGGCGATGTCGAGCAGCACGGCATCCGGCTGCTCCTGCGAGGCCAGCTCGAGCGCCTCGGCTCCGTGGCGCGCAAGGAGCACGGGGTACCCCTCGTCTTTCAGGACGGCCGAGAGCGTCCGCCGAATGCTTTCCTCATCGTCCACCACGAGTATCTTCGGCTTCATGCCACTCCTTCGAGGGGCCCGTCGACTACCTGGACGCTGGGAGGCTCAACGGGGAGCTCAATCACGAAGCGCGTCCCCTTCGGCTCGTTTTCACGGACGCGTATGTAGCCGTTGTGGTCGGCCACAATCTTCGAGACGATGGCCAGACCGAGCCCGGTGCCGCTGGAACGGGTCGAGAAATACGGCTCGAAGATCCTCCCACGATCCTCCGGGCGGATGCCGCGGCCTGTGTCGGCCACCTCGAGGCGCACCATCTGAAGCGAGGAGTCGTAGCGGCTCATGATCTCGATCTCACCCGCATCACCGTCGATGGCGGTCACCGCATTGTCGAGAAGGTTCAGAACAACGCGCTTAATCTGGTCACGGTCGAGATAGCAACGGGGAAGATCGGCCTGTGGACTGAACTGGAACTTGACGTTCTTGTGAGCTTCGTCAAACAGGACGAGGCCCTCCTCGATGATCTCATTCAGGTTGTTCGGCGCGGGATTGGCCGCCGGCATTCGCGCGAAGTTCGAGAACTCGTTCACCAGGTACTTCAGCTCGCCGACCTGCTTCACGATGGTCGCGGTGCACTCGTCGAAGATGCCGACATCTTCGCCTTGCAGAGTGCCAAGGAATCGCTTTCGCAACCGCTGCGCGGAGAGCTGAATGGGCGTCAGAGGATTCTTGATCTCGTGGGCGACCCGCCGTGCCACCTCGCGCCAGGCCAGCGCGCGCTGCGCCTTCAAAAGGTGGGTGATGTCCTCAAAAACCGCGACGAGCCCCTTGTAGTCCCCTTCTTCATCCTTCAACACGGTGAAGCTCACCAGAAGCGTGATCGACTGGTTCTTTATAGTAAGCACGATCTGGCGTGCGAGCGTGTCCATGTTCTGGCGGTTCATCTCACGGATCATTTCGCGGACCATCTCGAGGTGCTGACCCTCCAGAAGCTCCGTATACCGCCTCCCGATAAGCGCGCGGGCATCGATGTTCAGCAGCTTCTCGGCGCTCTTGTTGATGGTGCTGACCCCTCCGTCGCGATCGATGGATATCACACCGGCGGCAACGTTGGAGAGCACCACCTCCATGTACTTTCGCCGGCGCTCGAGTTCTTCATTGGAGAGCTTCAGGGCCGCGTTGGACGCCTTCAGATCGCGCGTCATCTTGTTGAAGGAGGTGACCAGCACCCCGAACTCGTCGTTCGAAACCTGCTCGATGTGGTAGTCCAGGTTTCCCCGCGCGATTTCTTCCGTGCCCTCCGACAACGCCTGGAGCGGCACGGTGATTCCCTTGGCAAGGAAGAACCCGAACCACGTCGCCAGGAGGCTCACGACCAGGGCCACCGCCGTCAGGATCGTGAGGTAGACCGTCCGGATCGGTCCTTCCAGCACCTTCACCTGGCGGAACTCCTCCGTCGTCCCGCTGATGAGGGCCATCTTCCCCAGCAGGCTCTCGCCCACGAACCCGCGAGTCACGACCACGCCCATAACAGGCGTCTCGGACTCCTGGGGGCGAATCGGGCTGAAACCCGTGATCGCCATCCCGCGGCTCATGTCCTGCAACTGGGCGGATCTCGAGTTTGAAAAGGCCCGCCGCAGGTTCTTGTCCTTGTAGGCGGGGAGCTTCTCGACGGGGAAATCCGAATCGCTGGCCCGCGCGACCAGTTTGCCATTTGCCCCGAAGACCTCGATGAGCGCCAGATCGTACTCCCGCCGCTTCTGCCGCAGATACCACTTGAGCTCATCCCCCTTGCCTTCAATCTCCGGCAGAAGCCGGTGCTGCGAGATGGCGGAGGCGATCTCCTTCGAGTTGCGCTTGGCCGTGCTCTCCGTCGACTGGTAGTACACCTGCGCCACGGATAGCGACGCCTTCAGGGACTGATCGAGAGGGAGGCTGAACCACGACTCGATGGACTTCGACATGAAGGCCCAGGCCCCCACGACGAGCAGGGCGGCCGGAAGCACGGCGAAGCTGAAGAAGGCCACCACGAGCTTGGTCTTGAGCTTCCCGCCGAGCACGCGGCTTCGCCGCTCGAAGACGAGCTTGACGACGTTTCGCAGCACCAGGAAAGCGAGCAGGATGATGAGCAGGAGGTTCAGGTTGATGAGGCCGAAGAAGAGCAGGTTCGAGGCGATCGGGAGCTGGCCCGCGTCCTGGACGAAAGTCTGGGGAGACACCGTCACATAAGTCAGCGCGACCACAACCAGCGTGAGGACCGCAATGAGAGTCTTCTCCCGCCGCCTGCGTCTTGCCTCCGAATTGCCGATGTCGTCCATGTCCAAGTGCCGGCCCTCCAGGCCTTCGCCGCGGCGGATTCTAGCGCCATGGGAGGTGAATTGCCAGGATTGACGAGGAGAGCTGAAACAGCAAGGGCGCGATCTCTCGAGATCGCGCCCTTCTGGCACCCGGGTTTTCACAAGGACTGAAGCCTAAGCTCAGGCCACTGCGTTCTCCAGAACACTGAGGGGCTGCGGCGCGGGAAGCTCGGCCTCGAACGCCCCTTCCACGATGCGGTAATTGTCCCTGTTCGAGAACAGCTCGGCGAGGAGCGCCTGGTTCATCGAATGCCCCGCCTTTTTCGCCAGCAGATGCCCGGCGATACGGAACCCGGCAAGGCTCAGATCGCCGATCGCGTCGAGCACCTTGTGGCGGACGAACTCGTCGCTGAACCGGAGCCCCTCGACGTTCAGAATGGCGTCGGCGCCGACAACGACGGCGTTGTCGAGAGAACCACCCTGCGCCAGTCCCATGGCCTGGAGTGCCTCCACCTCGTGCAGGAACCCGAAGGTCCGCGCCCGGGAGAGATCTCGCTCGAAGGCTGATTCGGAATGGCGGTAATCGAAGAACTGGGTGGAGATAGAAGGGTGTTCGAAGTCGATTGTGTAGCTTACGCGGAACCGGTCGCTGGGCCGCAACTCGGCCAGCTTGTCACCATCCTTCACCTGCACCGTCCGCGCGATGACCAGGATGCGCCGCGCCTTGCGCTGCTCGCGGATGCCGGCCGCGCGGATGAGCACCACGAAAGGCGCCGCGCTGCCGTCCATGATGGGGACTTCCTCGGCGTCCAGCTCAACCACGGCGTTATCGACGCCGAGGCCGTGAAGGGCCGCGAGGATATGCTCGACCGTGGAAACGCGGACGCCACGATGGCTGAGCTTGGTTGCAAGTGAGGTATCCACCACGTTCCTCGCGGTCGCGGAGACACGCGCCCCGCCAAGATCCGAGCGGACAAAGACGATTCCAGCGTCGGCCGGTGCCGGGCGCAGCGTGAGCGTGACGCACTTCCCGCTGTGAAGCCCGATCCCGGCGCAGCTGACAGGTGTCGCTAGAGTATGCTGAAAGGACATCCTCCCCCCCAGAAAGTTGCCTTAGTGCCACGCAGATGAGCAAGAGGCATGCCAAGTCTGCTGCTGCGCGTCAGAATGTGGGGAAGGTTGAAGAAAAAGATGTGCAATATCAATAGTTTAATGATTTTGAAGACTTTATCCCGAAGAGGCTCGCCCTGCCCTCGCCCGCGCTGAAGGCCCCCAGGATCCGTGATCAGAGCGTCACACCGTAACGGGGTTGTCACGGGGCGGTCACGGCCCCGCGGAAGGCCGTCCTGCCGGCAATCCGTCTTGTTCAGCGGCCGTTTCGTCCGCCCTGTCGTCCTTCGCTTCGCCTTCGGCGTGGTCGCCGGCGCCCTCCAGGCCAGGCGCAGCTGTAGTTACATCTGGCGCGTCGACCTGAGCCATCGGCACCTCCGCCGGAGCTTCGGCCGCAGGGATCGCGGATTCCACGCCCTTGTTGTCAGCGGGCGCCACGGGCTTCTCTTCTGCTCCGGTGGACCCCGCCGCCGACCCCGCGATACCTTCGGTGTAGGACAGCGCCCGTGGCGCCGCCTCAGCGGCCGGCTCCGGGGTTGCCGCTGCATCCTCCGCAACGGTCGGCTCCGGAGGAGACGCATCTTCCCCGGCCAATGACGCCGCGGTTGCGCTCGCGGCCGCCGGGGCGGGTGGCGAACTGTCAGGGGCGGCAATTGCAGGCACAGGGCTCGCGACGGGGGCCGGCAGCTCTTCAACAAGGGAGCGCGCCGCCGGCGGCGGGCCCTGCGCAGGATTGGTCAGCGCCGCGCCGGCCGCGTCGAGGGCGCCGGGTTCCCGGACCGGGGGCCCGGAATCCGGCTCGATCGCAATCAGGGCTCCCCGACCGGGTTCCTCGAACAGACGGACCGCCCCCCCATGCGCGTCAGTCAGGCCGTAGAGGTCTCCCCCGCCTTCCAGCGGGGGCTCCACGCGCACGGGTGAAGGCCCCGATGTGTCGAACCCCGGCGCGGGGGGCGGCGTCTCGCCGTAGGAGGTCGCGGCCTTCATGTTGTCCTGCGCGGCCTTCAGGGAGTAGTTGAGCTGAAGGGCGCGATTGTAGTTCTCGATAGCCTGCTCGCGGTCGCCCTTCAGGAAATAGAGATAGCCGAGATTGTTGTAGGCCTCGGCCTCGGTGCCCGCCCGGCGCAGCTCCGCAAAAGCCTGATCGAATCTCCCCTGGGCGGCGTAGATGTAGGCGAGGTTGTTATGCGCCTTCTTGTCGTCGGGGTTGACGTTGATGGCCTTTCTCAGCTCGGCCACCGCATCGTTGGTACGCCCCTGGAGGAAGTAGCAGAACCCGAGGTTGTTCAGGTATTCGCTCTTCTCCCCGTCGAGCTCCACAGACCGGCGATGCTCCTGCTCGGCCTGTGCGTAGTTGCCCTGCATGTCGAAGGTGATTCCGAGCTGGGAGTGCGCCTCCGCGTAGTCCGGATCGGTCTTGATCGCGCGGACCAGGATGGTGGTCGACTTGTAGAGGCTCCCCTGGTCGCGGTACGCGCGTCCGAGGTAGGTCATGGCCTCGACGTCTTTCTCGTTCGCCGCGAGCGCCTCGCGATAAAGGTTGATCGCCTCGTCGAGGTTGCCCGACTGGTGCTGGCGCCAGCCTGTTCGCTTGGCCTTCGTCCCCTTCCATTCCTTCCCCTCGAGCCTCTTCTCGAAGTCCCTGATCTTGTTGTCGTCCGGCTCCCGCCCCCCGACTTGAAGGCGGTAGTCCCGCATGTCGTCGCTCCCCCCCCCGAGCCAGGAAGGCATGCTCTTGCATCCGGCTGTCAGCGCCAGCGACAGGAGCAGGAGCGCGCACAGACACCTCCAGGAAGGCCCGCCCGGTTCCTGCCGCGGGCGCGGCGCGGTTCCGATGTGCATGAAAGGAGAGTGCCGGCGACGGCCCGCGAGGAGCGTCAGGGCGCCTGAACGACGTACGCGCATTGTAAGGACCCCTGTTGGGGAGGAGACCTGCAGGAGGGACGGAAGGAGAATAGAAGAGAGACCCGCGCTTTTCAACCGCCGAGAACGCCGCTCGGCCCCACCAGGGCCTGGTAGAGTCGGAGGCAGGCAGGCGACAGGATGACGAATAGCAGCGTGGGGAAGATGCACAGGATAAGCGGCAGCGTGAGCTTCACACCCACCTTCGCCGCCTGCTCCTCCGCGCGCTGGGTGCGGTTGGCCCGCATGGACTGCGCGAAGACACGAAGCGAACGGGCGATGGAGGTGCCGAACTTGTCCGCCTGGATGAGCATCCCCGCCAGCGACTGGATCTCCTCGAGCCCCGTCCTGCTGGCGAGGTTCTTGAGCGCATCGGCGCGGGCAAGGCCCGTTTCGAGCTCGAAGAGCACGATCTTCAGCTCCTCGAACATCGGGCGGCTTGCCATGGACATCTCTTCGCTCACCTTCTTGAGGGCGGCGGAGAGCGCCATACCGGATTCCATGCAGATGACGAGGAGATCGACCATATCGGGGAGCACACGGTAGATGTGCTCCCGCCTCTGGGTCCCCTGCAGGGTAACCACGATATCCGGAAGGTAAAAACCTGCCGTTGCAAATCCGACGATGAGCAAAGCCATGGTGGCGGTGGAGATCTCGGACAAAGAGCTGCTCAGGACAAAACCGGCGCCGGCGCCCCCCAGGAACAGCGCCGCCTTGAGCCCCAGGAAAGTCCGGAGGGCCGAGGAGCCGCGGTGCCCCGCCCTCGAAAGGCGGCGGCGCATGCGGGACTTCTCCAACTCGTCCTTCGGATCGTTCCAGTTGGAAAGGCGGTGAATGAAGGTCTCCCCGCCGGACCTCCACCAGGATGACTCGTCGGGCCCTCCCGCTCGCCCGCCTCCGGCCTCAACGAGACGGCGGGAGACCCGGCTAAAGCGGCCCGCGAAGTAGGCGCCCAGCCCGGCTGCCAGAACCACCACCGCCAGAAAGGAGAATCCCAGGGAAAGGTAGAACAGTATCTGCGGCGAGTCGGTCATCGTTGCTTTCCTCGTGAGCCTTCCTTGCGAGTCACCCGATCAGAACGTCACCTGATGGATCAAAGTATTAGCTGCCGGATCAGAATTTTATCTGAATGATCCGCCAGATCCAGAGGATGCCCACGAGCACCCAGAACACGACCCCGCCGATGAAGGCCGCGCCGTACTGCCATTCGAAGATCGGCCTGAGGTAATCAGGGTTCGCCCACCAGAGCCAGATGAGCAGCAGGCACGGCAGTGCGATCAGGAAAACCGCCGACAAACGGCCTTCCGCCGAGAGCGTCCTGACCTTCCCCCTCAGGCGGAACCGCTCGCGAATCATCATCGCGAGGTTGTCGAGAACCTCCGCCAGGTTTCCGCCCGACTCGGCTTGAACCAGGACGGCCGTGGAGAAAAGGCGAGATTCCATCAGGTCGATGCGCTCGGAGAGGTTCTCCATGACCTCCCGGAGCCCCGCGCCGAAATTTCGCTCCTCGAGCGCACGCTTGAATTCGCTGGCGAGCGGATCCGGCATCTCGTCTGCCACCATCTGGAAGCCGCCGGCGAAGGCGTAGCCCGCGCGCACCGACCGCGCGATCAGATCCAGCGCGTCGGGAAGCTGCTCGAGAATCTTTTCCTGCCGCGCGCTCGCTCGGGCGCGGAAGAACATGACCGCGCCAACGAGAGGAAGGACCATGATAATGACAATCGTCATGGGGGCCCACTCGAAGAGCACACCCACCATGGCGAGCACGAGGCTCGTGACGATGATCAGCCCGAGGATGTTTCCCGCCCGGTACCGGAATCCGGCGGAATTGATCAGGTGCTGAAACTCCAGGACCTGGGGGATCGCACGTAGCAGTCGGTCGGCGCGATCGCTCGAGCCGAGCCGCCGGTCCAGCAGCAAGTCGCCGGCCCCGGCCTCCTTGGTGCGGCCCTTCACGTCGTCCAGCCGGCGCCGCACGAGACGACGCCGCTCGCTGCTCGACCCGCGGGCTAGGAAGAAAAGCCCCTGGATGAGCGTGAAGCAGGCGATGCCGACGAGCACCGCTACGATGACGGGAGCGCTCACGTCGTCCTTTCTTTACCGCCAGGCGTTTCCGGGTGCATCAGAAACGATCGGGCAGCTCGATGCCGGAAGCCAGGATCCTCTCCGCACACATCGGCCGGATTCCGGTGGGCTTGAATTCACCGGTGATGGCTCCCTGCTCGTCCATGCCCTTCCGTTCGAAGGTATAGATGTCCTGCATGGTGATCGTGCCGCCCTCGATACTCACGACCTCGGTGATCCGGATGACCTTACGGGTACCGTCGGAGAGCCGCGCCACCTGGACGATGAGATCGATGGCCTGCACGATCATGTCCCGCATGGCCTTCTCGGGAATGTTCACACCCGACATCAGCATCATCGACTCGAGCCGCGTCAGGCATTCACGCGTGTCGTTGGCGTGGATCGTCGTGAGAGACCCCTCGTGGCCCGTGTTCATGGCCTGGAGCATGTCCAGGACCTCGGCACCGCGCACCTCGCCAACGATGATCCTGTCGGGGCGCATCCGCAGGCTGTTCCTGACCAGGTCACGCTGGGCGATCAGCCCCTTCTGTTCGATGTTCGCGGGCCTGGTCTCGAGGCGAACCACGTGCGGCTGCTGGAGCTGGAGCTCTGCCGAGTCCTCGATCGTAACGATGCGCTCTCCGGCGGGAATGAACGCGGAGAGGACGTTGAGGAGCGTCGTCTTGCCCGATCCGGTGCCGCCCGAGATGACCATGTTGATCTTCGCCTTCACGGCCGCCCTCAGGAAGTCCATCATCGGTGGCGTGAGCGAATGCCGCGCAAGAAGATCGTTGGTCTTCAGCGGATTCACGCCGAACCGCCGGATCGAGAGTATGGGCCCATCGATCGCAAGCGGCGGGATGATGGCGTTCACCCGGCTTCCGTCGGCGAGACGGGCGTCCACCATCGGCGAGAATTCGTCCACGCGCCGGCCGACGCTCGATACGATCCGATCAATGATTTTAAGCAGGTGGGCATCGTCACGAAAGACGACGGGGGTCATCTCGAGCTTGCCAAAGCGCTCGACGTAAACCTCCTTGTGGGTATTGACAAGAATGTCGGAGATCTCCGGATCCTGAAGCAGCGGCTCGAGCGGCCCCAGCCCGAAGGTCTCGTTCTGGACCTCGACCACGATCTGCTCGCGCTCGACCCGGTTGAGCGGCACTCCCTCGGCATCAAGAAGATCCTCGACGATGACGCCAATCTCTTCCTTGACGCGATCGCGATCCATCGTCTCGATCTTGGAGAGATCGAGCTTCTCGATGAGTTTCGTGTGAATCCGGGTTTTCAGCGACTGGTAAAAGTCGCCGTGCCCCGGGACCGCGGCCATCTTGCTCTCAAGGTGGCTCCTCGTCGGGGGCGCCTTGCCCTCGGATTCCTTTTTCTTCGTTCCAAAGAATGCCATTGCGACTCTCCTGCCCCCTGCGAGCCTTCGACCCCACGGTCATGCGCGGGGGATCAGATCCGGAAGATCTAACCCCGCCCCAGCAACTTGCCGAAGACGCCCCTCGGTGCTTTCCTTGCCACGTCCAGCCCGGTCAGTTCAGCGGTGAGACCGAGCATGCTCCGATGCAAATCCGACCGCGGCGCCACCTTGTTGATCAGCTCGCCCTCGTTTACCGAGGCGATGGTCGTCGGGTAGTCGTTCGGAAGTTTCCAGAAGATCGGGTAGTTCAAAACCTTCTCCGCCTGCTTCAGCGTGATCTCGTTGCTCTTCGCCTCCCGGTTGAACACCAGTTTCACCTTGTCGTTCCCGTAGCCGAATCGCCGGAACATGTTCAGGCACCGGCGCGCGTTCCGGATGGCCGGAAGATCGACCGTGGATACGAGCACGATGAGATCGCTGGACTCGAAGGCTTCGATCGTCGATTCGTCAAAGGTGTTGCATGTGTCGATGATGACGAAATCGAACATGCTGCGGAGCAGGCGCAGGACCCGTCGGATCTGCTCGGGCTTGATCGCCTGGGTGTCCATCACATCCTCGGGGTGGGCCAGCACGGCCACACCGCTGGAATGGCGGGCCAGGCTATCCTCGAGGAACCTCGTGTCGAGCCGCTGGATGTTCTTCGTAACATCAACGAGCGTGAATTTCGGCCGGAGATCGAGG
>JAUYMQ010000052.1 GCA_030698575.1 Deltaproteobacteria bacterium | reverse complement strand
CCTCGCAACTAAAGAAGCGTTGCTACGTCTCGAACGGGAAAACAGCGTTTAGTTGTGCTTGGCCGCGCGAACCGCGGGGTCGGGATAGAAGGCCCCCCGGGGAATGTCCACGCCGAAGTTCACGTCGCTCAGAATGACCTGGTGCAGAATGCGCGTACCGTCCGGCTCATCCTCCAGCACGACCGTCTGATTGAAGGCGACTTTGATCCCCTGCACGTCCCGGTAATCCGTGAACTGCATGGTGCCGCGGGCGAATCTCATCATGTCGCGCACGGTGTATTGAAGGAAGTCGATGAGGCCCGTTTCCTGGTTCACCCACACGAGGTACTGGTCGATCTTCTCCTGCGGTTCGGGCTTGTTCCAGGTCGCGAAGACGAGATCATAGACGCGCCCGGCGGCGCTCCCCTCGCCGGCATAGGTGACGATGTCGGCATAGGGGAGCCGGAAGGGCGCTTCAAAGAACCACTGGAAGGTGGGAAGGAAGAATTGCGCGTCGGCGTTTTTCTCGAACCGGCTCGGCTCTCCAGCCCGTTGTTCGTAGGTGGACCAGTTCTGGATTCCCCAGATCTCGCCCTGGCGGGAACCCTCCAGGAATTCGAGACGTGAGGCGTTCGTCCCGAGGAGGAACTGGAACCGGATCGGCGCCTTGTTCTCGGGCCAGGGCATGAAGAACGGCCGCATGAACATGCTCGGCCAGTCGTCCCTCATCGTCGCCTCGGCGGTTCGGTGCGCCTTCCAGGCGGCGATGCCACCGCTCTTCTCCATTGCGGCCTCCAGGATGGCCCGCCCGCGGGAGGCGTCTTCCTGCGTGAGGCCCGCCTTCACGCGCTCCGTTCGGATGTCCGAGAACCCGCAGCCAATCGACATCAGAACGAGTAGCAACACGCCCGGCACGCTTACGAGGCTTCCGATCGCGCCCTTCATCATCAGCATCATCAATCCCCTCCCATCATTGAAAACCCATTCCTATCATCATCTAAACCCCTCCCCTTAATCCCCACCCCAGAATCTGAAGGCGGTTCAGCCCCCGCCCGCTGCGAGCGGGGCCGAACCGCCGCCCGCGGTCCGCGCACCTGCATGGCCCGTATATGTATATATGGATACCGCTCTATAGATGCCTCCAGGCGCCGGCGGGATGCGGCCCTCTGGCGGGGCCCGCAGGCGGCCGCCGGGCGGATTCCCAATTCGGCACGGAGTTCGCTAGGATAGGCGCATGCCGACGCCCATCGCGGGACCCACTTCTCACGTCTATTACTCGCAGCGCCTCCGGCTCCACTACGTCGACTGGGGGAACGAGGGCGCGCCCCCGCTCCTGCTCGTTCACGGGGGGCAGGATCACTGTCGCAACTGGGACTGGGTCGCCCAGGCGCTCCGCGACGAGTATCACATCATCGCCCCCGATCTCCGCGGCCACGGTGACTCGCAGTGGGTCATCGGCAGCACCTATCGCATGGACGACTACGTCTACGACATCGCCCAGCTCCTGCACCAGAAGCAGCTCTTTCCGGTGCGCATCGTGAGCCACTCGCTCGGGGGCGCCATCGCGCTCCGTTACTCCGGCCTCTACCCCGAGAACGTGCACCGGCTGGTGGCTATCGAGGGGCTCGGGCCGTCGCCCAAGATGGTCGCCGAGCGGGTGAAGAGATCGCCGCAGGAGCGAATCGGCGGCTGGATTGACACCGTGCGCGACCTCGCGGGAAGGCTGCCGCGCCGCTACAAGAATCTCGACGAGGCCTGCGCGCGGATGCAGGACGCCAACCCGCACCTGACGCCCGAGCAGGCGCGCCATCTCACCCGACACGGAACCACGCAGAACGAGGACGGCACCTATTCCTGGAAGTTCGACAACTACGTGCGGGTCTTCTCGTCGGATCACTTCAATGTCGAGGAGGCGAACGAACTCTGGGGACGCATCGCATGTCCCACCCTTTTGTTCCGCGGCAAGGAGAGCTGGGCGAGCGATCCCGAAGCCGACGGCAGGGTCCAGGCGTTCCGGAACGCGCGCGTGGTCAACGTCGACGACGCGGGACACTGGGTGCACCACGATCAGCTCGATTTGTTCCTCGAGTACGTCAGCGAGTTCCTGGCGGACTGATACCGGAAGGAGCGGCGGCATGAAGATCGGCATCTTTCCCCCATTCAGCAGCCCCTGGGCAACGGGTGAGTACATCCAGACCCTCGGCCCGGCGGCCGAGCAGCGCGGCTTCCATTCCCTCTGGGCAGCCGAGCACGTCGTTCTTTTCGATCACTACCAGTCGAAGTACCCCTACTCACCCGACGGGAAGTTTCCGGCCTCGGGTGAGTCGGGCCTCATGGACCCCTTCGTGACGCTTTCCTACGTGGCCGCCGTGACGCGCAGCATCCGGCTCGGCACGGGGATCTGCCTGCTCCCGCAGCGCAGCCCGGTCTACACCGCGAAAGACGCCGCCACGCTCGACTACCTTTCGAACGGCCGCTTCGACATGGGCATCGGCGTCGGCTGGCTCGCCGAGGAGTTCCGGGCGCTCCAGATGCCCTTCGAGCGGCGCGCCGAGCGCTGCCGATCCTACATCGAGGTCATGAAGACTCTCTGGTGCGACGCGGTCTCGGAATACAAGGACGAGTTCTACGAGCTTCCGGCCTGCCGCATGTATCCCAAGCCCGTTCAGGATCCATACCCGCCGATTCACTTCGGCGGCGAGAGCGACGCAGCGCTCCGGCGCGTGGCTGACCTCGGCCATGGCTGGTACGGCTTCGGCCTCGAGCCGGATGAAACGGAGGAGCGCCTCGAGAAGCTCGAGCGGCTCCTGGTCGAGCGGGGCCGCGCCCTGAGCGACGTCGAGATCAGCATCTGCCCCTACATGAAAACCGTCGATCTCGACAAGGTGAAGCGCTACGCGGCGGCCGGGGTGGATCAGGTCATCCTGCTCGTCATGCTGCCCACAACCGAGCTGATCGAGCCGACGCTGGACAAACTTGCTGAGACGATCGTGGAGCCCGCGCGCTCTCTCTGAGGAAGCGCCCTGACAAGATGAGTTCAATTCCCCCCCGACCCGATCTGATCCGCGAGGAGAACGCGCGGCCAGGAACAGAGGAGTGGATCCTTCGGAAGACGCGCATCGATCCAGGCGCACGCTTCCGGTCGTCATCGATCGAAGGATTCTGCTCCCGCCAGAGCGTCCGTCCCGGTGAGTCGATCTCGTTCCACGTCAGCACCAACCCGCCCTCGCCTTTCACGCTCGACCTCTACCGCATGGGTTACTACGGCGGCGCCGGAGGACGGCACATGCTGCGGCTCGGTCCCTTCACGGGCGAGGTCCAGCCCGACCCGCCCGTCGGACCCATGCGGCTGCGCGAGTGCAGGTGGAATGCCTGCGCCGGCATCGAGATCCCCGCCGACTGGCCGAGCGGCGTCTACCTCGGAAAGCTCACGGCCGGGCCGAGCGGCGATCAGAGCTATGTCATCTTCGTCGTTCGCGACGACCGGCCGGCGGATTTCATCTTTCAGTGCTCCGATCTCACCTGGCAGGCCTACAACCGCTGGCCCGACAGCTACGCGCTGTATGACGACGGGAAGAAGTTCTGGTACTGGGGCCCCGACACGGCGGTGAGCTTCGACCGTCCCTACGGCAAGTACTGCCAGCTCGTCGACGCGCCGCTGTCGACCGGCTCAGGTGAGTGGCTGCTGTGGGAGTTTCCCGTGGCATACTGGCTGGAGTCGCGTGGTCACGACGTGACCTACATCTCGGGAATCGACGCACACCAGGATCCCGGGGGGCTTTTGCGCGCGCGGGGCTTTCTCTCGGTGGGGCATGATGAGTACTACACGCGCGCCATGTACGATCATCTCCTCGGCGCCATCGCCGCGGGCCTCAACGTGGCGTTCCTTTCGGGGAACGTCTGCTGCGGCGAGATCGGTCTTCGGCCGGGCGGCGGCGGCGCGCCGGACCGTGTCTTCTCACGGACCGACCGGTTCGGCGGCGCGTCGCGGGAGGAAACGGCTGTCTTTCCCGAGATGGCGCAGCTGCCCGCCAGCGCCCCCGACGAGAAGTGGCTCGTGGGCGCCCGCACGCCGGCGCCGCCGACGGGATCAGCGGACTGGATCTGCACGGCCCCCGACCACTGGCTCTTCGAGGGGACGGGCATGAGGAACGGGGACGGGATCGCGGGTCTCGTCGGCTGGGAGTATCACGGCGAGCCCGCTGACATTCGCGGCCTGGAGGTCGTGGCCAGCGGCGAGACGCAGAGCAAGCATGGTGACGGCGTCTACACGGCCACCGTCTACCCCGGGGCGAAGGGCAACATCGTTTTCAACGCGGCCACCTGCTGGTGGGGGGACGGCCTCGCCGAACCTCCAGGCTACGTTCGTCCGCAGCACATCGTTTCGCCGAAGGGGCCCGACCCCCGGTTGCAGCGCATCACCGAGAACTTGCTCGCGCGCATGCGCGGCGGATCACAGTGATATTCATCAACGTCGGGAAGGGCGGCAAGGCCGGCAAGGAACGACTGCAATGATCAGCGCTCTGGAACGCTACCCGAAGAAGAAGATCGAGGTGAACGGCCGGCAGATGGCCTACGTCGAGACGGGCGAGGGGGATCCCATCGTTTTCCTCCACGGCAACCCGACCTCATCCTATCTGTGGCGCAACGTCATTCCGCACCTCGAGAAGGCCGGGCGCTGCATTGCCCCGGATCTGATCGGCATGGGCGACAGCGAGAAGCTGCCCGACAGCGGGCCGGACAAGTACCGCTTCGTCGAGCATCGCGAATACCTCGACGCGCTCCTCGAGAAGCTCGGTGTGCGCGAGAACGTGACCTTCGTCATCCATGACTGGGGCTCCGCCCTCGGCTTCGACTGGGCGCGGCGCCACCCCGTCGCGGTCAAGGGGATCGCCTACATGGAGGCGATCGTTATGCCCATGAACTGGGCCGACTGGCCGGAGATGGCCCGGCAGATCTTCCAGGGTTTCCGGTCGGAGGCCGGCGAGGAGATCGTGCTCCAGAAGAACGTCTTCGTCGAGCGCGTGCTCCCGTCCTCGGTGCTGCGCGGACTTACCGACGCCGAGATGGCGGTGTACAAGCGCCCGTACCTCGAGCCGGGCGAGAGCCGGCGGCCCACGCTCACATGGCCTCGTCAGATTCCCATCGACGGCGAGCCCGAGGACGTTGCGAAGATCGTGCTCGACTACGGGAAGTGGCTCGAGACGGCCGACCTGCCCAAGCTCTTCATCAATGCCGAGCCGGGAACCATTCTCATCGGGAAGCAGCGGAAGTACTGCCGCACCTGGCCGCACCAGAAAGAAATCACGGTCAAGGGCTTGCACTTCATCCAGGAAGACGCTCCGGACGAGATCGGGCGCGCGGTGGCCGAGTGGCGCGCATCGCTCACCTGAAATTCCGAACACGAGAGGAGTCATCACCATGAGCGATCAAGCAGGCGGCAGAGGCGCCGTCGTCATCACGGGTGCGAGCACCGGCATCGGCCGGACGACCGCCCACCATCTCGACAAGCTGGGCTTCCGCGTCTTCGCGGGGGTGCGGCGCGCGCAGGACGGCGAGGCCCTGCGGGAAGGTGCTTCGGACCGCCTCTCGCCCATCCTGATCGACGTGACCAATGAGGGCTCCATCGCGGCCGCGGCGAAGGAAGTCACCGCCGCGCTGGGCGAGAACGGGCTCGCGGGCCTCGTCAACAACGCGGGCATCGTCGTCTCGGGCCCTCTCGAGTTCACGTCGATGGACGAATGGCGGCGGCAGTTCGAGGTGAACTTCTTCGGCTTCGTGGCCGTGACCCAGACCTTCCTGCCGCTCCTTCGGAAAGCCAGGGGGCGCATCGTCAACATCAGCAGCATCGGCGGGCGGGTGGCGAGCCCCTTCATCGGCCCCTACGCCGCTTCGAAATACGCCATGGAAGGAGCCTCGGACGCTCTCCGGCGCGAGTTGCGCGGCACCGGCGTGCAGGTCTCGCTGATCGAACCCGGCGCTATCGCGACGCCCATCTGGGAAAAGGGCCAGAAAGCAGGAAACGAGAGTCTCGCCGCGCTCTCCGAAGAGGCGCTGCGGGTGTACGGGAAGGGGCTGACCAAGTTGGCCGAGGCGGCGGAGAAAATGTCGAAGATCGCGCTGCCTCCCGAGCGGGTCGCCGAGGTTGTCGCGCACGCGCTCACGTCGCCGAAGCCGAAGACGCGCTACCTCGTCGGGAAGGAGGCCAAGATCCAGAAGACGCTCTCCAGCCTCCTCGGCGACAGACTCTTCGACGGCTTCATGGCGCGCTTCCTCGGGATGGACTGAGCCACCCCACGCGCAGCGCTCATCCCGCATGTCATTGCGAGGAGCGGAGCGACGAAGCAATCCCCCGGCGAGGCGCCCGGCCGGGCGCCTCAGAAAGGTCGAGCTATGAAGCACGCGGCGTTCCTGCCGTCGGGCGACTTTGAGACCATGCTCGGGTGGGCGAAGCGCATTGAAGATGCGGGGTTCGACTCGCTGTGGAACGGCGAGCTGGTCAATGCCGCGATGATTCCGCTGGCCGCCCTGGCGCCCGCGGTGAAGCGCATCAAGCTCGGCACCGCCATCAATCTGGCTTTCACGCACAGCCCCGTCATGCTCGCCCTCGCGGCCCTCGATCTCGATCTTCTGAGCGAGGGGCGCTTCACGCTGGGGCTCGGGGTCGCCCATCCCAATCGCAACAACAACTGGTACGCCGGACGCGACGACGGAAAGCCCCTCAGCCAGCTTCGCGAGTACGTGAAGGTCGTGCGCCTCATCATGGAGAAGGCGCCGAACGGCGGCGAGATCCAGTTCGACGGGAAGCACTACCACGTGCGCGCCCGCCGTTTCTTCCCCCGCATGACGAAGCAACCCCGGGAGAGTCCGCCGGTCTACATCGCCGCGGTGCCGCGGCGAATGTCGGCGCTGGCCGGCGAGGCGGCGGACGGACTCATCGGCAACCCGCTCTTCTCGCCGCGTCATCTCCGGGAAGTCGTCCTGCCGGGGCTCGACGAAGGGCTCGCCCGCGCCAACCGGAAACGCGGCGACGTGGAGCTCCTCGGCCAGTGCTTCACGGTGATCGACGACGATCTCGCCGCCGCGCGCCGCATCGGCGCGGGGGCGCTGCTGTTCAGCATCTGGGCGCGAATCTACGATCCGATCTTCGAGGCCCACGGCTTCGGCGGCGTGGTGGCCGAGGTGCGGGACATCCAGGAGAAGGGGGGGCGCGACCCGCTCGAGGCGATCCCGCCCGAAATGGTCGACGCCTTCTGCGCGGTCGGGCCCGTTGATCGCGTGCGTGCGGGCGTGGCTGAGCGCGAAGGGCTGCTCGATACCGTCATGCTCGTCGTCCCCTCCACCGGCACGACCCGCGAGCAGCAGGATCACTACAGAACGCGGCTGCTGGAGGTATTTGCGACATGAAGATTGGGCAATGGAACCGGACGATCTTCGTATTTGGTGAGAGAGGAGAAAGCCATGGTCATGACGCCTTCCACAATGCTGCCCCTCGGGACGAAGGCGCCGGATTTCG
>JAUYMQ010000051.1 GCA_030698575.1 Deltaproteobacteria bacterium | reverse complement strand
AGGAGATAGCGCGGCTCCTTCTCTTCCCCATCACGCTCTCACCCGACTACAACTTCAACCAGATCCCGATACCCCGGGGGTTCGAGCCGGCGGTAGCCGCGGGCGCGGCCGTGCTGGGGATCAGTCTGTTCATCGCACTGCGCGCCTGGGCCGTGCCGCGGCGCTTCGCCATGGCCGCCTGGGCGGCGCTCACCTACTTCCCGATCTCGAACCTCCTGGTGCCCGTGCCGCTGCTGCTCGCCGAGCGCACGCTCTACATCCCCTCGATCGCGCTGGCGGTGCTGGCGGGCGACTGGCTGGCGGGGGGGATCGTCCGGCGGCGCGTGGGCACCCGGCGGCTGGCCGTCGCGCTGGCCGTGGTCATCGTCGTGCTGTGGGGGGCGCGCACGGTTGCGCGCAACCCCGTCTGGCACGATCAGCTCTCGCTTTTTACCGCCGCGGCCGAGGCGAGCCCGAACTCTTCCGTGATGCGGCTATCCTACGGCAAGGAGCTGATGAAGCTGGGTCACACGGAGGAGGCCATCGCGGAGATGGAAGCCGCCGTGAGAATCCAGCCGGAGCTGGCGAGGGCGCACTACGATCTTTCGATCGCATACCAGGCGCAGAACGAGCCCGAGAAAGCCGAGCAGGCGATCCGGAACCTGCTCTATTTCCGGCCCGACCGGCCGACGCCGTGGCTCCAGTTGGGGCGGGTGCTGATGATGCAGGGGCGAATGGGCGACGCGGCCGAGGCGCTGCGCCGGTCGCTGGCTCTGAACCCGCGCAATGAAGAAGCCCGGGCGCTTCTCGACGACATTCAGGGGAACAAGCAGGGGAACAAACCCTGACGAACACCCGGGCTCAGGGCAGGGCCGGCGGACACTGTTGGGCGATCCGGCGTGGTGCCTTGTTCGTGAGCGCGATGCGCACGATGACGGCGTCTTCCTGCGCGCATCCCGGCTCGCCGCCCGCGTCGCAAAGATCGGGCGCCTGGAGCGGCACGTTGTTTCCCGGGCGGAGCGACGCGATGATGGCCTTGAAGTCTGCCTTGGTGACGAAGCCGTCCATGTTCACGTCGGCGCATTGGCAGACGTTGCCGATGCCGTCGGGCGCCGACCCCTCGCCCACGCCGCCCGCATCGGCCTGGTCGGCGTTCGGCGTGTAAGGGCAGTTGTCGTCGGGGTCGCGGTGGCCGTCGCCGTCCGTGTCGGGCGGAAGCAGCTTGCGCGCAACCCCCGAGGCTCCCCCGGCAAAGCCGTTGGCGTTGCCGATCACGTAGAGCTCGCCCGCCTCGTCCTGGCCCATGCCCATCACCACGTTGATGAACTGCGCGCCCGCCTCGAGCTGCATCTCCTTCATCACGCCGTCTCCGTCGATGTACAGCAGGCGCTTCAGGAACTCCGCGAACACGTAGCGCCCCTGGAGCTTCGCGATCCGGTCGCCCCGGTACACGAACCCCCCGATGACGGCGATCCCCTCGTCGTGATCATACTCGGCGACGGGATCGATGAGACCCGGCGGCACGCCCGGATCGACGTCGGTCACGAAGCCGGGAAGGAAGCCGTTGGGAAAGAAGAAGAAGCTGCCTTCCTTGAGATTCCAGCCGTAATTGCCCCCCGCCATGACCAGATCGATCTCCTCGATGGCGCCCTGCCCCACGTCGCCCAGGTGGATGTCGCCGGTCGCGTGATCAATCGAGAAGCGATAAGGGTTGCGGAAGCCGTAGGCGAAGATCTCGTCGATGCCCGGCCCGCCCACGAAGGGGTTGCCGGCCGGCACGCCGTACTGGCCGTTGGCCGACGTGCGGGCGTCGACGTCGATTCGAAGCATCGTGCCGAGCGCGGTCTCCATGTCCTGGCCGTTCCCGAAAAATCCGTGGCCCGCGCCCTCGTCGTCACGGTTCCCGCCGTCGCCAATCGAAATGTACAGCAGGCGATCGGTCCCGAAGGCGAGGGTGCCGCCGTTGTGATTGATCTGCGGCTGGTCGATGCGCAGGATCACGCGGCGGCTCGCCAGGTCGGGCACCGAAGCGCGATCGCCGGGCGCGGGCACGCGCCACTCGGTGACGACGCTCTGGTGATTGAAGACGAAGCCGAAGGGGAGCTGCACCGTGAAGTCCGCCGGCGGACCCGGAAACTCGGAAGTGAAGGTGTAGAGCAGGCCGTTCTGCGCGTAGTCGGGATGGAAGGCCTGACCCATGAGCCCCCGTTCGTCGATGGGGTTGGGGGCGATGATGAAGGGGGTGAGATCCAGAAAAAGCGTGCGCGTCTTGGTGGCCAGATCGATCGCCCAGACGGGACCGACCTGATCCGCCACGAAGAGCCGCCCCGAGCCGTCACCCGCGTGGATGCCGTAAAGCGGGGCTACCATGCCCGAGGCCACGGTTTCGAAGCCGACGACAACGTCGCCCTGGGGGATGGGGCCGGGGATCGGATCGCCGAGGCCCTGCGCGACAGCGGGCCCGGCGGCGAACAGGAGAAGCAAGGCGAGCACGAGGGCTGCGAGTGGGGTCAGCGGGAACTTGTGCATCAGGAACCTCCGGCGCCTCCTCCCCCCTCGCCCAGCGCTTGCTCGAGCAGCGCTATCGAGCCCGGCGCGTGGCCCGCGTAGTGGTTGTTGAAGAAACCATAGATCGTCATGTTGCGACCGAGCAAGTCGCGGAGCGCCGGCACCCAGGCTTCCATTTCGCGCGAGCGATCCACGATGAGCTTCTCCCAGCTCGTCGTCTTCTTCTCGATGCCGCGCCGATCGCCGAGCCAGCGCACGTATGCGAAGTCCGCGGTGGCTGGATCGAGATTGTCCATCACCTCGCCGATGCGCGGCATCCAGGGGTGATCGACGAGCGTGTAAGCCACGCCGTGGTCGCGCAGGAGACCGAGGAACGCCGGGTTGAGCCAGGCCTTGTTGCGAATCTCCAGCGCGAAGCGGTAACCCTCGGGGAGCTGTGGCAAAAACTTGCGCAACCGATCGTTGAAGATCTCGCCGGTCATGCCCGACTTCTTGTTGAAGTAGGGGAACTGGAAAAGAATGGGGCCGAGCTTGTCGCCGAGATGGTCCATCGCGCCGAGAAACAACCGTAGTTCCTCTCCGCAATTCTCCAGCGTTTTCTCGTGGGTGATGACCTGCGGCACTTTCGCGGAAAAGCGAAAGCCGTCGGGCAGGGCGCGCGCCCACCGCTTCGTCATTGACTCGGACGGGATGCGATAGAAGGTGGCATCAACTTCGACGGCGCGGAACCGCGTGGCGTAGTAGGCGAGGTAGTCGCCAGGGGCCGCGCCTTCGGGATAGAAAACTTCCTCCCAGCTCTTGTGCGACCAGGACTGCGTGCCGAGGTACAGGCGCGGGTGAAGGGGCACAGGAATTATTGTCATGGGACCAGTATAATGGAAGTCATGCGAGATGAGGAAACGGTGCCGCTGGGCTTGGCCGAAAAGTCTCATCTCAAGATGGGAAAGCTGCACTCCATCGGCGCTCTGTTTGCGATACTTGCCCTGGGCCTTGCGGTTCGAGTGAGCAACTTTCGCGGGGTCTTTGTCGGATCAGAAACTTTCCTGCTCGATACCGACCCCTATTATCACCTTCGCCGCGCCTGGCTGACCGCAACCCACTATCCTCACGTTCCATCCTTCGACTACTACGTGAACTTCCCTGAAGGGGCCCCGATCCTCTGGCCTCCCGGGTTCGACTTCCTGATCGCCACGCTGGCTCGCCTTTACAGCCAGGGCGCCCCCACGCTGGATCAGACCGCCCAGGTAGCCGTCTGGGTTCCCATCGTCTTTGCGCTCCTCACGGTCCTGACCGTCTTCTTCGCGGCACGCGAGGCATTCGGCAAGCGCGCAGGACTAGTGGCCGCGCTCTTCGTGAGTCTTGTGGAGCTCTTTCGGCGCTACTCCGACCTGGGCTACGTGGATCACCACTGCGCCGAGATTTTCTTCTACAGCCTGGTGCTCTGTCTGCTCCTGCAATCGCTCCGCGTACCGAAGGGTGCGCCCTTCGCCGTTGCAGGCGGGGCTTCACTCGCCGCCGGGCATCTCTTCGGAACGTCGGGCATTCTGCCCGGAGTCCTGCTGACGGCGGCCGCCCTCTTCGTCGCGGCGGCCGGCTGGCGAGAAGTCCAAAGGCAGGATGATGGAACATCGATCTTGTCGCGCACCACCCTTCTCATCGGATCGGCTTCGATCTTCTATCTACC
>JAUYMQ010000050.1 GCA_030698575.1 Deltaproteobacteria bacterium | reverse complement strand
GATGATCCGGCGCTTCACGTCCGCGAATTCGTCATTGGTCTCCATGCGGCCGCGGGTCCGCACCAACCGCCACATGGTCCGGAAAGCGTCCGCCACGCTCCCGCGAGCGTTGGAGAACGCCTTTCTTCGCAGTGGTGGAATGCGTGACGGAGCCGGCCGCACCGCGGGCGGGGCTTCCAGTGTCGCCTCAGCCGGCGGGGCCTCCGCCGGCGGACTGACAACCGCCTCTGGCGCCGTACCCTGAGCCGGGACGGAGGACGTGGCCGGGCTACCGCCCGTCGCGGCCTTCCGCTCTTCCTCCGCTCGCTTCAGGGCGTCAAAAACTTTTCCCATTCCATCGGCCTCCGCAGCCGGACGCTGCCGGCTGCACCCTAGCTGGATCTAAAGATCGACGTGAAGTTGCTCCAGCGGCGGCGAAATCCCCCGCGCAAGCCGCCGTTCGATTTCTGGCGCGGGATCGAGTCAAGCTCGAGATCCCGCACCGAATCCTGCACAAGCTCCGCGTTCAGCTGCCGCTCGCCGCGGGCGAAGCCCATAAGTAGAGCCGAATCGCACACCAGGTTGATGAGCCTGGGAATTCCGCCCGATAGCCGGAAAACCACGTCGACGGCCTTCTCGTCGAAGATCCTGTCGTGCGGATTTCCAGCGATCCGCAGACGCGTGATCACGTAGGCGCGCGTCTCCTCCCTCGAGAGCGGTCGGATGTTGTAACGGACGCTGATTCGCTGGCGGAGCTGGCGAAGTTCCGGAAGGGACAGTTTCTCGGCAAGCTCCGGCTGCCCCACGAGCAGGATCTGGATGAGCTTTTCCGTCGGCGTCTCCAGATTCGACATGAGCCGGATCTCCTCCAGGACTGAGGGATCCAGGTTCTGCGCCTCGTCAACGATGAGGACCGTGTTCTGCCCCTTCCCCAGCCTCTCGATGAGGAAATTGTTCAGCGCCACAAGACAGTCGCTTTTCGATCGGGCTTCGAACGGAAGTCCGAACTCCTCGAACATGTACTGGAAGAAGTCTCGCGGCCCGAGCCGCGTGTTGAAAATAAATGCGGTCTTCGTGTCTTCCTCGAGCCTGCCGATCAGGGTGTGGAGCAGCGTGGTCTTGCCCGTTCCCACCTCTCCGGTGAGAAGTACGAACCCCTTCCGCTCCTGTATCCCGTAGAGCAGATTCGCCAGCGCCTCCTTGTGACTCTCGCTCAGGAACAGGAAGCGAGGGTCGGGTGTGACGTTAAAGGGTTTGGCGTTCAGCTTGTAGAAGTTCTCGTACATCAGTTCATGCGCCTGTCCGCAACGGCCCCATTCAGGCCGACCGCAGCAAAAACACCACGACAAGGGAGCCGCCGAGAAGTCCCACGACAATTGTCCCCGCGATTACCATCGAACGCTGCAGCGCCGCGCGCCTGGTTCTCTCGGTATCGAGCACGACCCTCGGTATGGTCGCCAGAACGGGAATCCCGAAGTAGCTCTGGGCCTGCACCGGTCCACGGATCGAATGATCGGACACCTCGACGAGAACCCCGAGCGCCGCGCCGAACATGATGCTCAGGAAAACGCCGAAGGTGACGATCTTCGAGCGATCCGGTTCAATGGGCCGGGTTGGAATCTGCGCCGTGTTGAGCACGCGGAACTGCTCCCCCTTCTGCTTCCGCTCGAGATTCTCTGCCATCCGGGCGTTCTGCATCTTGACGAGCAGATCCTGATACTGCCGCTGTGTCATCGAGAGGTCACGTTCGATCGTGTTGAGTTCCTCCTGGCGGCGCGGCGTTTCGCCCACCATGCCCTCCACCTTGGCGATAGCGGCCTTCATCTCCACTTCCTGCTCGCGGAGCGATTCGTGGCGAAGCTTCGACGCAGTCAGCTCCTGGCGTGTCTGCAAGGTGGCCGGGTTCATCCGCGCAGCGGAAGCATCGGGGTTGGCGCGCTCGTAGGCGAGCCGCTCCTTGACCAGATCCATCTCACGCTTGGTCGCTACAAGATCCGGATGCCGCTCCGTGAGGTTGACGGCACGCATGGCGGAAAGCCTTGCCTCCAGCTCTGCCAGGCGCTGCCCGGGGTCGTCCTCGTAGCTCGCGGCGTTGAGTTCCGTGAGGGTCTTCTCGAGGGTGATCCGGCGGTCCTCTTCGGCACTGATGGTGGCGGAAATGGTGTGCAGCGTCCCCTGGAGTCGCTCGAGCTTGTTCAGGTTGGTCTGCAGTTCAGCCGGAAGCATGCCGCGGTGCTTCTGCTTGTACTCCGCGACCTTCGCCTCCTGCTGCCCCAGCCCCACCTTGGCCTGTTCGAGTTCCTTGGTGAGAAAGTCGCTCGTGCCCACCGCCAGCTGCTCCCGTTCGCGCAGGTTCTCCTCGATGAAGATCGAGGCGAGCTTATTGGCGACCGCCGCCACGATTCGCGGGTTCTTGCCTTGGTAGTTGATTTTGAATGAATCGACCACCCGCGGCTGTCCAGGCGACCTGTCCTCATTGTTCCGCGTCAGGCTCTCCTCGGGCGAAATCTTGATGTCGCCCATCATCTTGAAGAAGATCTCCTCGCGCGTGAGTTTGTCGACAAGCTCCGGATACAGATTGAATTCGTCGACGAGCTGATTGAGCCGGTCGTAGCTGAGCATCTGCTTGATAATGATGTCCACGCGGTCGCCGATATCGGTCGTGACCGTCGGACGAACGTAATCCACCGGCACCTTCTGGGGCGTGATGAGAATCGTGGCGCTGGCCTCGAAGACGTTCGGAAGGTTCAGGGCGTAGAGCGACACCACGGGCGTCACCAGGACGAAGGGAATGATGATGAACCACATCCGTCGCTTCAGTATCTTGACGATCGACTGAACTGTGATCGCGGTTCCGCCCTGCTGTTCATTCATCTTCTACGCTGCTCCCCGGCGGCGGCCGACCGGCCCCGCCTCTCAGTAGTACGCGTCTTTCCGGAATTCGAGCCCTAGTTGAAGCCGGTTCACCCGCGATACGGAACCGATAAATTCGTCTTTTGACTCCGTCCAGTTCCACGAAACGTAAGTGTCGAGCCAGGGATTGACCCGGTAGGTCAGCCGCGGTTCAAACGTGAGCTGCCGCTGAGCGAGCCGCGCGTCGATGTCAAAGGATTTGCGGTCAAGCGCCTGAAACTCTCCCGTGACAGGGTCCGGCGAGTGGATGACTATTCCGTTGATCACCACCGGCAGGAACAGGATCGAATACTTCCTGTCGCCGCTTGTTTGTCTTTGCCACGCACCGCGGACCGAAAGGTTCCATTTCGAGTTGAAAGCGCGCGAACCCGTCACCTGCAACTCCTGTGTCTCTTGCGTCCCGGCTGTCCCCTGGCCGCTGTTCGTTCCTCGCGCGGCGAAGAGCGACAGGTTGGTCTTCTTGTCGACCTGGTACGACACCTTCAGACTGAACGAAAGCCCGAGCGAGACGTCGTCCACCTTTCTGCCCGCCTCGCTTATGAACACATTTTCCGTGAGACCCAGGACAGGATCGACCACCGCCTGAGTAATTCCGTTGTAAAGCGCGGTCACGTTTCTCGGCGCGTTGATATCCTTCGTCCACTGCGGACCCGCCGAAACATCCACTGTCAGCTGCGGTGAGAAGGTGTGGACGAGCCCAAATCTGGCCGTGAACGAATTGGTGTCCGATTTCTCCACAAGCGGGAAGTGCAAGCTCCGGTTCGTCGCTCCCGCGAGCACGCCGCTCAGCGTTGTGTTCCGTGAAAGGGTATAGAAGCCACTCAGGGCGACCGTCCTATTGATCGATCCAAGCCCGCCCTCCGTGAAGCCCTGGTTGTCCTCGTAAAAAAGCGAGGTTCCGAACCTCCGCGACCAGAACACCGTGAGCGAAGGCGAGAAGACGGTTCCTTCCGTCACCGCGCCCCGGATCGGCCGTATCAC
>JAUYMQ010000282.1 GCA_030698575.1 Deltaproteobacteria bacterium | reverse complement strand
CACTTCGCGATCTCTTCCCGCGCGAGCAAGGCCCCGATCGGGAAGCCGTTCCCCAGCCCCTTGGCCAGAACCATCACATCCGGTTCCACGCCGAACTGCTCGTATGCAAAGAGCTTTCCGGTCCGCCCCATGCCGGTCTGGATCTCGTCGAACACCAGCGGGATGCCTTGCGCGCTGCAAAGCTCGCGGGCGGCGTGAAGGTAGGCGCGCGTGGCCGGAAGAACGCCCCCCTCCCCCTGGACGGGTTCGAGAACCACCGCGCAGGTGGCGTCGCCGACCGCCTTCCTGAGGGCCTCGGGATCATTGTAGGGGACGTCGATGAAGCCGGGCACCAGCGGCCCGAACCCCTCGTGGTACTGGGGCTGCATCGTGGCCGAAAGAGCGCCCATCGTCCGGCCGTGGAAGCTGTTCCGGGCGACGACGATCTCCGGCGGCCCCTTGCGCTTCGAGTCGAAGGCGTGCCGGCGAACGAGCTTCAGCGCCGCCTCCATCGCCTCCGTGCCGGAGTTGCAGAAGAAGACCCGGTCGGCAAAGGAGTGATCGACCAGCCAGCGCGCGAGCTTCACCGCGGGTTCGTTCACGTAGAGGTTGGAGATGTGCATCAGGCGGCCGGCCTGTGTGCGGATGGCTTCAACGACGGCCGGGTGGCAATGGCCGAGATTGACCACGGCGATGCCGGCGACGAAATCGAGATAGGACTTCCCGTCCGCGTCCCACACCCGGCACCCCTCGCCCCGTGTCAGCGCGAGCGGCAACGAGCGGTAGTTCTGAAACATGACCTCCGCCGCCCCTTTCAGGATGTCGCCCGTCCCGCTCACTTGCCTTTTCCCTTCGCCTTCTGACTTGCCACTCTGACGGGGCCGTGCCGCATGATCTGGGTACCGATGCCGACGTCGGTGAAAATCTCGAGCAGCAGCGCGTGCGGAATGCGGCCGTCGATGATGTGCGCCGACCGCACGCCCTCGTGCAGGGCCCCAATGCAGCAGTTGATCTTGGGAATCATGCCGCCGGTGATTGTGCCTTCCTTGATGTGCCGCTCGGCCTGCTCGGCGTTGAGGCTTGTGAAGAGCCGGCCGTCCTCCGCCCTCACACCTTCGACATCCGTGAGCAGGATGAGCTTCTCGGCGTCCAGCGCCCCGGCCACCTGCCCCGCAACGACGTCGGCGTTGATATTGTAGGTGTTGCCGTCGGCGTCCACGCCCACCGGGGCGATGACGGGGATGAACTCCTCCCGCCCGAGCGCCGTCAGCACCGTCGGGTTCACGTGCTCCACCTCGCCCACACGCCCGAGATCGATGATCTCCGGAGGCATGCCTTCCCTGGAAACGCTTCGAACCTCCATCTTTCGGGCCAGGAGCAGGTTTCCGTCCTTCCCCGAGAGGCCGACCGCCTTGCCCCCCAGGCGATTGATCATCGAGACAATCTCGGCGTTCACCTTCCCCGCGAGCACCATCTCGACGACGTTCATCGTCTCCTCGTCGGTGACCCGCATGCCGTCGATGAACTTGCTCTCCTTGCCCATCTGCTTCAGGACCTGGCCGATCTGAGGCCCGCCCCCGTGCACGACAATGGGATTCAGCCCGATGAATTTGAGCAGCGTCACGTCCTGGCAGAAGGAGCGCTTGAGATCCTCGTCGACCATGGCGGCGCCGCCGTACTTGATGACGAAGATCTTGTCGTCGAAGCGCTGAATGTAGGGAAGCGCCTCGATGAGCACCTGGGCCTTTTCGATGAGTGGCTCCACTTTTCCTTCTCCGTTCCCGGGGGCGGGCTCAGTCCTGCTTCAGCTCGCCCTTGAGGACCATCATGTCGCGCTCGGTCCGCGCGACGTCGTCGACGGCCCGGTTGAGGCTCTGGTAGAGCCAGGCGTTCTTGACGCCTAGGCTCCACATCTGGGCCACCGTCCCCGCCATGGAGGTCTCGCTCGGGCCGAAGGCCTCTCCCGTGTCGGCGCGCACGATACGGATGGCGCCCACCGGCTTGCCGCGAAGGCGCAGCGGCTCGATGATGCACCGGGCACCCCCCGCCTCCTCCCCGGCGAAGGCCTCTCCCCGCTCGTAGGCGGCCCAGAGCGCCCCCTCGGGCCCCTCGATCTTCTCCGCCGCCGGTTCGGCGCCGGCGGGCGTATCGCCCCAGACGCCGTCGCGGCGAAGCGCGTTCATATCGACGTCCCACCGGTACAGGCAGACCTGGTCGGCGCGGAGCGCCTCACGCGCGGTCGTTCCCATCTTTTCGTACATGCTCTGCGGCTCAACCTCCGCCTGCAGAATGTCGGCCAGCGCCCGCGTGGCTTCAACCGATTTCACCGCCCGCAGCCGCTCCGAGTCGATCAGCGCATTCTCGAGAGTCAGGCTTATCTGATAGGAGAACGTCACTAGCAGGGCCAGATCGTTCTCGGTGAAGCTCTCGCGATTGCGCTTGTCGTTGGCGTTGATGACGCCGACAACCCGGTTGCCGATGCGGAGTGACGCGCAAATGAAGGACTTGGTGGCGTACTGCTCCGCGTACCTGGAGCGCTCGAACCGCTCGTCCGTGTCGATGTTCTCGACAAGGATCGGCGCGCCCTCCTGAGCCACCGTCCCCGCGATCCCCTCGCCCAGCGCCACCCGGATGGTGCTCATGGTATCGAGGTTCATCCCGTTGGCCACGGCCACGCGCAGCTCACGCGTGGAGGGGTCCAGCAGCAGAATTGAAACGCGTTCCACCTCCAGGATCTCGGCAATGAGATCCATCGTCGTCTGCAGGAGAACGATGTTTTCCGTCAGGCTCTCGTAAGCCAGTTCCCCCTCGGAGATTTCGGAGAGCTTCCTCGCCGAGTTCACCAGCGTCTTCAGCTGGGTGACCTTCCGCCGGTTCTCGGTGTGAAGATCGAAGGCCGCCATGGCCTTACGGACCGACAGCGTCAGCTCCTCGGCGTGGATCGGCTTGGCGAGGTAGTCGATGGCGCCGGCGCGCAGGGCGTTCAGAATGACTTCCTCATCGCTCTGCGCGGTGAACATGACAACCTGGACGTCGGGGTGCTCCGCCTTGATCCGGCCCAGCGTTTTAAGGCCGTCCATCTCCGGCATGATCAGATCGAGCACGACGGCGCCCACATCGTGGGTCTCGATTGTCTCGAGCGCCTTCGCCCCGCTGTCCGTCACGAGCACCTGAAACCCTTCGTTGCGCAGGATGTCACTCACCGCGTCGCGGAAGAACGCCTCATCGTCGCAAATGAGCACTTTGGCCATCGGTCTCTCCTCGTCGTTAGCCGGGAAACGGGGCCGGCGCGGCGCCGCGCTCAGAGGATATAGCGCGAAAGATCCACGTCGGTCACTACCTGCTCAAGCTGCTTGCGCACGTACGCCTCGTCAATCCGGACTGTGCGCGGGCTCACGTCAGGCGCGTCGAATGAGAGGTCTTCGAGCAGCCGCTCCATGATCGTGTGGAGGCGGCGGGCGCCGATGTTCTCCATCCGCTCGTTCACGAGCGCCGCCATGTCGGCGATGGCCTCCAGGGCGCTGTCCTCCCAGATCACCTCGATGCCCTCGACTGCGAGCAGCGCCGCGTACTGCCGCGTGAGCGCGTTTTTCGGCTCCTTGAGGATGCGCAGCAGGTCCGCGCGCGAGAGCGCCTTCAGCTCCACCCGGATGGGAAAACGCCCTTGCAACTCCGGAATGAGATCCGAGGGCTTCGCGACGTGGAACGCCCCCGCGGCGACGAACAGCACGTGATCCGTCCGGACCGAGCCGTGCTTCGTGTTGACGGTCGACCCCTCGATTATCGGCAATATGTCGCGCTGGACACCCTCCCGCGATACCTCCGGGCCGGCGCTCCGTTCGCGGCCCGCGATCTTGTCGATCTCGTCGATGAATATGATGCCCGTATTCTCGGCGCGCTCTATCGCGGCCTTGCGAATCGCCTCCTGATCGAGGAGCTTCTGGGCCTCCTCCTGCGCCAGCAGCTCACGCGCCTCCGATACCTTCACGCTCCGGCGCTTCTGTTTTCCGGCGAAGGGCGCGAGCTGCGAGAACATGTCCTTCAGGTTCATCTCCTCCACCCCGGAGGAGCTGATGAGCTCGAGCATCGGGAAGGATCGATCGCTGACCTCGATCTCCACGTTGCGGTCGTCGAGCCGCCCCTCGCGCAGGAGCTTCCGGAGCTTCTCCCGGGTGCTCTCGCCGTCCTCCGCGATTACTTCTCCCCCGGGCCCGGCGGAGAAGGTGCGGCGCGCGTCTCCCTCCGGGCGCGGCTCGCGCTGGGCTGTGGCCGGGTAGAGCGCGTCGAGCAGGCGCTCCTCGGCCCGCGCCTCGGCCTTGCCCCGGCTCCGCGCGGTCTCCTCCTCGCGGACGATGTTCACCGCGACGTCCACGAGATCTCGCACCATTGTGTCGACGTCCCGCCCCACATAGCCGACCTCTGTGAACTTCGAGGCCTCGACCTTCACGAAGGGCGCGTCGGTCATGCGCGCCAGCCGCCGCGCGATCTCGGTCTTCCCGACGCCCGTGGGCCCGATCATGATGATGTTCTTCGGCGCAATCTCGTCGCGAAGCGAGGGGTCCACGCGCATGCGGCGCCAGCGGTTTCGCATGGCGATGGCCACGGCCCGCTTGGCATCGGCCTGTCCCACGATGTAGCGGTCAAGCTCGGCGACAATCTCCCGGGGGGTCTGATTCTCCATCACCTAAAGCTCCTCAACCGTGATCTGCTCGTTTGTATAGATGCAGATTTCGGAGGCGATCCGCAGCGCCTCGTGAGCGATCTCCCTGGCCGAGAGCTTTGTGTGCCGCAGCAGCGCCCGTGCGGCGGCCATGGCGAAGGGCCCGCCGGAACCGATGGCGCAGACGCCGTCGTCGGGCTCGATGACGTCTCCGTTGCCGGAAATGATCAGCAGCGTTTCCGCATCGGCCACCAGGAGAAGCGCCTCCAGCCGGCGCAGCACCCGGTCGGTTCGCCAGTCCTTCGCCAGCTCGACGGCGCTCCGCCTCAGGTTGCCGTGATACTCCTCCAGCTTCCCCTCGAATTTCTCGTAGAGCGTGATCGCGTCGGCGGTCGAACCGGCGAATCCCGCGAGCACCTTCCCGCTGTAGATCTTCCGCACCTTCGTCGCGCCGTGCTTCAGGACAGTATTGCCCAGGCTGACCTGCCCGTCGCTGGCCATGGCCACCTGCCCGTTCAGGCGCACGCCCGCCACCGTGGTGGAGCGGATCGGCCCCCGGCCGCGGTCGGTCATCGATGGGTGCAAGCGATCCAATCCTTCATGCCCCTGCGCCGGGCCCAGGCTGGCCGGGAACGGCGCGAAAGAGAAACTGGGTGGCGAACAGCCCCGGAAGCCGTCTCGCGAGCAGGGCCCCCGCCCGGGACGGGGCGCCGCCGTCCGTCTGGAATCCGAGCGGGCTCCGATCGCTGCAAACCGGCAGCGCCTCGAGAACGCGGTAGCCGGATTCTCCGAGAACACGCTCGAAGCTCGCCCGCGTGAAGAAGCGGAGATGGGTCCTGTCGAGGATGCCCACGTCCTGGTACTCGAACCGGCCCCGGAAAAGCTCCAGCCGTATCTTCCAGTAGGCCACGTTCGGAATGCTGCAGATCGCCGCGCCCCCCGGGGCGAGCCAGCCGCGCGCTCTCTCGAGCACGGGACGGGCGTCCGCCAGATGCTCGAGCACGTCGCCGAAGAAGACCACGTCGGCGGTCTCGTCGACGCCATCGAGGAAGGCCCGATCCTCCAGGCTCCCCACGTGCACGCGCTCACAGGTCTCTCGCGCCCGGGCTGCCGCGCCGGGGTCCATCTCAATGCCGACGACGCGGCACCCCTTCTCATCGATGAGCCGGCGGGCGAAGTATCCGCTCGCGCAACCCACATCGAGCACCCGCGCGTCCCGCGGAATCCAGCCGAGGGCGGCGGCGTGGGTCTCGAAGCCGCCGAGCTTCTCGTGCCACTCCCCGTAGCGGGTCGCGCTCATCGCTCGGGTTTTCGATTCCGGGGATGGGCCGCGTCGTAGCTCTCGCGCAACCGCTCCAGCGACAAATGCGTGTAGCGCTGCGTCGTCGAGAGGTTCGCGTGCCCCATCAGCTCCTGGATGGCGCGAAGATCCGCGCCGCCATCGAGGAGGTGCGTGCCGAAGCTGTGCCGCAGGGCATGCGGGTTCACCCGGCGCTGGATGGTACTGAGCCCCCGGCGCCCCAGCCGGCGGCGCGCGCCCGAAACATCCATGCGCGCAACCCGCCGCCCTGGAAAGAGCGCCGGGTTATCCTTCGTCGCCCGTCGCAGGGCGATCCAGTCCGTCACGGCACGCCTCGCCCCCGCGCCAAGCGGCACCTCCCGGACCTTTCGCCCCTTGCCAGTCACTCGCACGACATCGCGAGAGAGATCAACGTCCTCGAGATCGAGCCCGACCGCTTCGCTGATCCGGAGCCCCGCCCCGTAGAGCAGTTCCCAGAGCGCCCGATCGCGGGCGATCTCCGCGGGGGGGCGCCGGTCACTCGCATCACCCCGGGGCGAAAGCAGGGAGGCGGCCTCATCGACAGTGAGCCACCGCGGAAGCGTCCGGGGCACCTTCGGCGTGCCGACGAGCTTCGCGGGATTGGGCCGCGTCACCCCCTGCCGGCGCGCCTCGCGCGCCAGCCAGGCGTAGAAGGATCTCAGGGCCGAGAGCTTGCGCGCCACGGTGGCGCGGGATCGCCCCCGCTGCACGCGCGCGAGCCAGCCCCGGACGTCCTCCGCCCGCGCCGCCACCGCGCCCCGTCCGCCCGCTTCCTTAAGATAGGCCGCCCACTGAGTCAAATCGCTCAGATAGGCGCGCACGCTGTGTGGGGATGCGTTCCGTTCATCACGCAGGTAGCGCTCGAAATCCGCGAGCGGCGCACGGGCGTCGGCCAAGAATTCCCCCTCGAGAAAATCCTTTGTCATCCTAGCACAGGCCCCCGGACCGCCAAAGAAAATTGCCCCCGGCGGGGGCTGGGAGGATGCCGCAGGCCGTGCTCAGAGGGGCGGGAATCCCGACTCCGAGAGCCATGCGGAGAAGTCGCGCCCTGCCCGCGCCAGCGTGGCGGCCTTGCGCGCCTCGCGCCTCGACCGCCTCCCTCCTTGCAGGCCGGCAATGGCGCCCTGCCGCAATGCCGCATCGATGTCCGCTTCCTCGACCGGCGCGAAGAGGCCGTGGTTGATGTTCATCGGCTGGAAGTTGTCCGGATTCCCCTCCGAGACGTAGGCGACCAGCGCGCCCAGCGCGGTGGTCGGCGGAGGCGGCGTAAGCGGCTCCCCGCCCCCC